>JASHPC010000185.1 GCA_030038335.1 Vulcanimicrobiota bacterium | reverse complement strand
GATCGAGACCGGCTGCCTCTGCCAGTCCCAAGGCGATTGCGGAATCCTTTGCCGCGTGAGCGGCGGAGAAATAGACGTCGTGCTCGCGGTTCTGCATATCGGCTCCGTCGGTCTCGAGGACGCGTGAAGCTGCTCCAGTATGCGCGAAGACATCGCGTAGAAGATCTAAGTCGACGCCGAGGCTCGCTCCGAGCCCAAGGCCTTCCGCGAGGCCGGCCGTGTTGATGTTCATGACCATGTTCACGAGTGCTTTGACCTCGGCGGCCTTTCCGGCACTGCCGACGTAGCGTACTGTGGAACCCATGCTTTGCAACAACGGCAGCGTATCTTCAAAGACTTGTTGCCGGCCTCCGATCATAAGGTAGAGCGTGCCGTCACGCGCCTGCGGTATCGAGCTCGCCATGCACGCCTCGAGCGATCGCGCTTCGCTTCGCTCCGCAGCCTTTTCGACGTCGACGTGAATCTGCGGCGAGACGGTTGCGCAATTGATGAAGAGGCGGCCTTTTGCGCCCTGTAGCAGGCTGTGCGCTTGCGCGCTGAAGAGCGCGCGCATCGCGTCGTCGTCGCTTACGACCGTGAGAATCGTCTGTGCGAGCTCAGTGACGCGCGCGGGAAAGACGGCGGATTCCGCTCCGGCGTCTTTCGCAACGTCTCTTGCAGCGCTCGAGTCGATGTCGTAGACGGCGGTGATCGTATACCCGACGTCGTGCAGATGCAGCGCGATATTGCGGCCCATGCGGCCGGTGCCGACGATGCCAATCGCGGGTTTCATACGCGCTTTTTCTGGTAGCGAGGAACGTTGCCTTTTCTTGCCCCTGAACCGGTCGTGTTTTTTCACGCTTGTCAGGCGTATAATGCACCGTACAATTTGCTGCGAGGAGGAGCCAATGCACGGTCCGTACCGCGCCTTCCTTTGCATGGTGTGGGCATTGCTCTGCGCTGGTCTGCCGAGCGTCGCATTCGGAGGAACGACCGGTGTTATCTCCGGCCGCGTCATCGACGCAAGCACGCGGTCGGGCATTGCCGACGTGCTCGTCACGGCTTCGAGCCCTTCCCAGGTCGAACGAACCACCACGACGGCGGACGGAAGCTTCACCTTTGCGGCTTTGGCTCCCGACACGTACGCCGTCAGTACGCACAAAGCGGGCTATGCTGACGAATCGTTTGCCGGCATCACCGTGTTCGCCGACAACGTCGTCTCCCTGAACATCACGACGCAAGAGGCGTTGAAGACGATTGCGCGCGTCCACACGCGGCCCGCGAGTGATTTGGTAAAGCCGGGAACCGTCTCGGACGTCTATTCGGTGAATGCTTCGTCGCTCCAAACGGAGCGGAACATCGGTGGAGCCGGAGATCTCAATCAGGCGTATGCAGCGCTCTCGGCTGAACCCGGTGTCGAAACGGGTGGCGGGCAAGGATGGCTGCAAGGTGTCTACATTCGCGGCTCCAGCTTCGAGCAGACGGGCTTCGAATATGACGGTGTTCCGATCAACCGGTACACGGAGAACTATCAAGCTGGTACGGAGTCCACGCTCGGAACGCAGGAGCTCCAAGTCTACACGGGAGGGGGACCGGCCGGCTCAGCCGCGACAGGTCTTGGCGGTTTCGTCAATCAGGTGATCAAGACGGGAACGTATCCGGGTTACGCGGACGCCGAGTTCGGCCTCGGCGGTCCCGCCTTTTATCACGAGGCATCGCTCGAAGTAGGAGGCTCTAACCCCGATCGAACGTTTTCCTACTACGCCGGATTCTTGGGAACGAACCAAGATTTTCGCTATATCAACCAGTACGGCGGTCCGGGAGAACCGAACGCAGATCTGCTGCTGCGCTACCCTATTTTTGGAGTTACAACGGTTCCGCTCGTTGCTCCGCAATGTGAGTTCGGCGTCAATCCGTATGCCGTCGGCCTCGCTCCGCCTCCGGAGCCCAGTTACTCCGAAGGAACGAGCGACTGTCTTTCCACCGTCTCGTCAGCGGCGCAGTTCTATTCGACGATCACCGATCGGGAAGTCGTAGCAAACTTCCATTTTGCGATTCCACACCGCGACGGCGACGGACGCGACGACGTGCAGTTGCTCTTCAGCAACTCCGCCATGAATCAGTATGCACCCGATTCGGTCGACGACCTCGGCGCCAGCACGTTCGTCAACGCGTACGGGGCGGTACCGACGTGGCCGGACTATCCTTCGTATCCGTCGAGCGTCACGTTCGGAGAACCTGCAGCCGGTTTGACGCCGGTCACGTATCTTTACCCGAACTCACCGACCGACCGCGCCGCATACTCTTCGATACCGGACGATCAGCAGGACGTCGTCTCGAACGACGACACGATACTGAAGCTTCAGTATCAGCGAAACTTCAGCTCGACGGCATATCTGCGCGCGTTTGCCTACACGTTCTACTCCGATTGGCTTGGTTTCGCACCGGTGGAGGACAGCGAGCTGTTCAATGCGGTCATGCCCGTCGATGCGACGCCGTTCGACGAGAGAAGCCACACGGCGGGCGCCGAACTGCAGTTCGCCGATCAGATTGATTCGCACAACTTCATCCAGTTGACCGTGAATGAATCTGTCGATCGATCCGAGTCGTACGAGAACATCGAGAACACCTCGAACGTGAACGAACTGCTTGGCGGAGGCTACGGCTTGTCGTCGCAGACGACGAATCTCGTTGCGAACGGCACGTGCTACTCGGACTTCGGAACGCCGGCGCCCTGCATTCCGGCCTCGGCGTACGTCGTGACGCTCGGCGGATTCCCCGTTACGGGGTGCGTCACGGGAATCGCGGCGGCGTGCGGCACCTTTCAGAACCCGACCCCGTATCCTGCGGTGGGCGCGGCCCTCGCTGCGGGCGCGCAATGGCTCGTAACGAATCCCCTGGCGAACATCAATCCGATTTCCACGACACCAGTCTATTCGTCGTACTCCTTTTCCGACGAATGGCGCCCGTCGGACGCAGTCGACGTCGACGCGGGCGTCCGACTCGATCGCTTTCAATACGAGCTCCCCGGCGATCAAAACACCGCGAGCAACTTTTGGACGCAGCAGATACGCCAGGACATGTGTTACGACCCCGCGACGCTCTCCCCATATCTGACCCCGACGCTCACCTGCCCCGCTGGCTACGTTCATCCTAACGGGGTGTCCGGCGCAGCGTACTTCACCGACGTCTATCCGTCGTCGATTGCTTCTAACGTTTGGGAGCCGCGTGTCGGATTTACGTGGACGCTCGGTCCGAATACGGTTATTCGGGCGAAATACGGTAAATACGCCGAGCCCCCGCAGTCAAACGTCGTCGTCGAGCCGATTGCCGATAGTTCTTCGGGTGCCTCCCAGTCTTTCTTCGATCTCTTGGCACTCGGACGCTTTACCCCGCTCACTGGAATAGCCCCTACGGTTGCGACGAACTACGACGTTTCGCTCGAGCACAGGATCGATGGAACGAACGTGACGTTCAAGCTGACGCCATTTTACAAGGAAGTTGAAAACGATCTGCAGTTTCTTCTCATTAGCAGAAGTCCCGAGCTCGACGAAGTCGTAAACGACGGAAACGAGCGAATGAGCGGCGTCGAGTTCCAGTTGGCAGACGGCGACTTCAGCCGCAACGGTTGGAGCGCCATCTTTAGCTATACGTACACGTACGCGAGATTGCAGTACACGAATCTCGGCTCGACGGGCGTCAACGTCATCGACCAGATCAACGGCGAAATCTCAACGTACAATCTCTACACGAAGGCAGACGGCGGATCGCCGTGCTACACGGCCGGTGGTGTTGGCACCGCCTGCAGTACTCCAGGATCTTGGGTGAATCCGTACTACGCAAGTGCGCCGCAACCGCTGCTCGATCGCAATGGGTGGTACGAACCCTTGACTGCATCTCCGGGAGTGCCCGCCTATGGCTTCGAGTCATACCAGCCTCCGAGCGTTGCGACGCTCGTCCTTAACTATAAGCACGATCGCTTCAGCGTTACTCCCAGTCTCGTCTACGATGGCGGCATCCCGTACGGCGCGCCGCTCACGTCGCTCGGTATCGATCCCAAGAGTTGTGCCGCAAATCAGGAGGACATTCCATCTGCCGTTGCCGCAGGTCGCGGTCAGTATCCCGACGTGACGACCTGCTCGAACGCGATCGAGATTCCGGATTACGAGACGGGAACGTTCGACGGCCAAGGCGAGTTCTCAGAACCAGACGCGGTGACCCTGAATGCAAATCTATCGTATCAAGTAACACCGCGAATCAGCCTTACGCTCTTCGTAAACAACCTGTACAGCGCATGTTTCGCGGGTTCTCGAGAGCCGTGGAACGACGGAGGCTCTCACGTCTGCACGTACGGGATCGACAGCTACTTCTCTGGAATGACCGGCGTGAGCAACTTCTACAACGGATCGAGTCCAAATGACAAGGCGGCAAACGGAGCGCTCTCGACCTACTTCAGCGCGAATCCGTACTACCCGCTGTATTTTACGAATCCGGTTCAGTTGTACGTTACGTTGAACTATCATCTCTAAGTCTATGGCTTCAGGTTCGCGCGAGTTCTGGAACAACGAGAACGACCCGACGGGCCGCATGCGGACCATCGAGAGCAAGCGCGGCACGATGGGCGTCGCTTCAAAGGCGATGGTCGCGGCCTGCCATGACCTCTCGGCGGATGCCGGCGTCGCGATGCTGCGCAGCGGCGGTAACGCCGTCGACGCGTTCATAACGACCGCATTCGTTGACTGGGTCGTGAACCCGGGTGCTTCGTCGCCGGCAGGCCCTCTCAATGCAATGGTGTTCGAACAGCGCAATGGAGTGGTTGCGAACCTCTTCGCCGGCGGTAAGCACGTGAAGTCCGCTCACGGCGTTTGGAAACCCGGCGACACCGCGCCCGGCAAGCTCGTGATGGTTCCCGGAGCCGTACCTGGTCTGCAGATCCTGCATCGCCGCTATGGGCGAAAGCCGTGGCGCACGTTGCTCGAACCTGCGATCGCACGAGCGCGCGAAGGTTTTCCGGTGGTACGGCTCTACGCGGTGCTCGTAGCGCGCGCTTCGGCCATTTTGCAAGCCTCCGAATACGGGCGCTCAACGTTCTTCCCGAACGGGCGAGCAGTTTCCGTAGGCGATACGCTCAAGCTTCCCGAAGTGGCGCGCACGCTCGAACGCGTCGCTGAAGAGGGCGCAGAGTACATGCAAACCGGCGAGTGGGCGCGAGAGGCGGTCGGCGCCGTCAACGCGGCCGGCGGATCGATGACGCTTGCGGATCTCGCGGAGTATCGTCCTTACTGGGCGACGCCGCTCCACGGCACGTATCGTGCCTACGACGTCTACGCGCCCGGCACACAGGACGCTGGCGGCGCCCGTCTCCTAATGGCACTCGGAGCTCTCGATCGCTTCGATATTCGGCGCATCGGGCACTGGTCCCGATCTGCATCGTCGTTAGAGCTCATGACGCGGCTCTTCATCGATATCGAAAACGTGTCATGGCTCGACGACTACCGGACGATGTCCGACGCTGCTCGCGTTGCGCGGCTCGTGCCGCGTACCGCCGCAGCGTTGGCAAGCCGCGTCGCCGCGCCAACGATTCCTCAGGCGGCTGAACATCACAGCTATCACATCTGCGTCGTCGACGAATCCGGCATGACGGTCACGGGAACGCACACGATCGAGTCGCTCCCGTGGGGTAACATTGGCATCTTCGTTGGCGGCATTCCGCTCAACGGTGCAGCGTTTTTGACCCCGGACGTTCCGGCAGGAGGATACGAGATTGCGCCGTTTACCTCGGCGATCGTGTTGCGCAACGGTGAATTCGTCGCAGAAGAAGGAGCGTTCTCGTCGGCGCTCTTTCCGGCCGACTATCAAACGCTCTCGAACGTGCTCGACTTTGGCATGACCCCCGAAGAAGCGCTTCTGACGCCCCGCTTTGGATACTACTCGCTGGATTTAGAAAAGATGTCCGTCGACACGTCGACGATCATGCTCGATCCACGGTACCCGCCCGCGCTCGTGCAGAGCGCCGAGCGCTCCGGTCTGAAGTTTACACAGGCGGGCTACGTCGACACGGGGATGGTTGTCATGATCGTTCGCGATCCGGCAACAGGGCGCCTCATGGGTTTTACGCCGGAAATCCTTCCGGAGGGCAAGGCAGTAGGCTATTGAACTGGAGCGACAGATGACCCGTCGAGCGTTTGCAAGAGCCGCATCAGCGGCAGTGCTGTTCGTTTCGGTCGCGATGAAGAACGAGTCGCGTTCGACGAAGAGCAGGCTGGGAGAGCGACGCCGCGGACGCATCTTGGACCCAACCGTGCACGCGTGAGCGCGCTGTAGCACCGTGCAACGCGATATTCGCGCGAACCCATGGTATCCGCGCGTCGCAGAGCATTTCCGAAGAAGCACGGAGCCCGCTCTCGGGGAAGCGGCCGGCGTAGAGGACCTCTCAGCATCGTCTGATGGCCGGCGCCTCGCCGTCACGACGATCGTGTACGAACGTCTTTCCGGAGCGCCGGTAACGCGCATCGATCTGATCGACGTGCGCAGCGGCAGTCGTCAGCGTCTCGGCTCGGAACGGAATAGCGACCGCGCACCGCAGTTTTCGCCGGATGGGAAGCGTCTTGCGTTTCTTTCCGATCGCGCTGAGGAAGGACGGTTTCAGCTTTATCTCGCGGAGCCGGAAACGTTCGAACGAACGATGCGCGCTCCAGCGGTCGACGGCATCGTCGAATCGTTCGAATGGTCTGCAGACGGAAAACGTATTCTATTGCAAACAGCCGGCATGGGTGCCGATCTTGCCGGAGCGCAAGGCTCAGGGACGCGCGCTCACGAGCCAGATGATCTGCCATCGTGGATGCCACTCGTCGAGGAAGCGACGCCTTCGGAACTCTGGCGGCGCTTGTGGATACTCTCCATCGAAGACGGATCCGTCAATGCTATACTGGCTACTTCTCAGTACACGTCGTGGGAGGCGCGCTGGTGCGGGCTCGACGGCGTCGTCGCGGTCGTGTCGGACGATCCGCGCGAAGGCGCGTGGTACGGCGCGCGGCTGGAGCACGTTGACTTGCAGACTGGTGCGAAAACCGTTCTGCACGCCGACTCCCTCGATCAGATCGGCTTGCCACGTGCAACGCCGTCGGGGCGATACGTCGCGGCGCTGCAGGCGTGCTGCAGCGACCGGATGGTCATCGCGGGCGACGTCGTGCTCGTCGATCGGGTTCGCGGCATCAAGCGCAGACTCGACACCGCCGGCGTCGACGTCTCGTCGCTTGCCTTTCGCGACGAATCGACGCTGTTCTTCATAGGATTGCGCGGCTTCGAATCTGTTGCGGGCAACGTCGATCTCGAAAGCGGGCGCACGAGCATTCTGTGGCGTACGCGAGCGACGACGGGAGGAGGAATGTACCCCGACGCCGTGCCGCTTAGCGGAACGGCATTTGCCGCTCTCGTGCACGCGTACGGACGCTTCCCCACCGCCGTCATCGTTGACGGCGGAGAAGAGCGTGTCGTCCGTGACTTTGCTCATGCCGGTACGGAGTACGTACGCGACGTTGGCGGCAAACTGGAGGAAATCGTCTGGCGCGGTCGCGATGGTTTGGAAGTGGACGGCTACCTTGCTCTTCCGCCGGTCGGCAACCCGCATCCGCTTGTCGTCTTGGTTCACGGCGGTCCCGTGTGGGCGTTTCGTAACGCATGGTCGATGTCGTACGTATTCACGCCGCTTCTCGTCCGCAACGGCTACGCCGTGCTCCATCCGAATCCACGCGGCAGCGGCGGCAGAGGACAAGAGTACGCGCGGAAGGTTCGCGGCGACGTCGTTGGCGAGGATACGTTCGACATTCTTGCGGGAGTCGATCTGCTCGTCAAGCGCGGGCTCGCCGACCCGACGCGTCTGGCAATTACCGGGCGCAGCTATGGCGGTCAGATGGCGAGTTGGATGATCACGCAGACGGATCGTTTTGCCGCAGCCGTTCCCATGGCGCCCGTCACTGATAACCTCTCGGCGCACTTCACGACGAACATTCCCGACTACGTCTCACGTTTTCTCGATGGATCTCCGTACGATCCAACCGGACCGTACGCCGCGCGCAGCCCCGTCATGTTTGCACGAAACGTGAAGACGCCAACGCTGAACGTCGCCGGTGCGCTCGATCGTTGCACGCCGCCCGGCCAAGCGCTCGAGTTTCACCGCGCATTGCTCGAAAACGGTGTGCCTTCGGAGCTCGTCGTCTATCCAGAGGAAGGGCATCACGTCGAGCATTACGAGACGCAGATCGATCTCTGCACGCGCATGCTCTCATGGCTCGGCCGCTACCTGCACGTGCCGGCGACCGCGCTCGACTAGTTTTTTGCCCCCTGCAGGGCCCTTTTCCAACGCTAGTTTCGGCCTTATAATGCCCCTACCGCAGGGGGTCGTGCACGTTGGCCTACGATGCGATCGTAGTTGGTCTTGGAGGCATGGGCAGCGCAGCGCTGGCGGAAATAGCCGAACGCGGCGCGAGCGTGCTCGGAATCGAGCAGTTCGACCTTGGCCACGAGCTCGGCGCTTCCAGCGGGCAATCGCGGATCATTCGAAAGGCGTACTTCGAAGATCAGGCATACGTCCCGCTCGCACTTCGCGCATACGAGAAGTGGCGCGAGCTCGAGCGCACTTCGGGTGTACGGATGCTGCACGTCACGGGAACGCTCATTGCGGGACGCGCCGACAGTGCGATCATCGAGGGAACTCTCAGCGCTGCGCGGCTCCACGGTCTTCTCGTCGAAGAGCTCGACGCTGCCGAGATACGCCGAAGGTTTCCAATGTTCTCGCCGCGAGCCGGCGAGAGAGCCGTCTTCGAACCGGAGGGAGGTTTCGTCATTCCCGAAGCCGCCGTCACCGCGCAGCTGCAACGTGCGAAAACGGCGGGAGCAGACGTCCGCAGTCGTACGCGCGTTCTTCGTTGGCAACGGACGTCACCGAGAGCAATCGTCGTCGAGCTCGAGGACGGATCGAGAGTAGAAGCACGACGTCTCGCACTCTGCGCGGGTCCATGGATCGAGGATCTCGC
>JASHPC010000184.1 GCA_030038335.1 Vulcanimicrobiota bacterium | reverse complement strand
CGGCAGACGCGTCGAGATACGTGAAGCTCCTCCGCGATTTCGCGAGGCTCGTCCGATCGATTCGGGCTTTTTTGCAAGAGCAGCAGACTCGAGGCGTCGTTCTTCCAGTGGCTGAAGTCGACGCCGTCTCGGCAATGCTGCGATCGACGATGGCAAATCTCGTCATCTTCGAGAGAGAGGCTGCAGGCGACGCAGCGCACGGGGTCATCGACGGAGAGTTGCGCTCGGCGTTTGAAGAGCTCGTTGCGTTTGTCGACGGCGAGTATCGCGCAAATGCGCCGCAACCGATCGGCCTCTGTCATTATCCGGGAGGTGACGAGTACTACGCCTATCTCGTCGAACGCCACACGACGATGACCGTGACGCCGGGCGAGCTCCAGCGGCGAGGATACGAGGAAGTGGAGCGTCTCGAGCACGAGCTCGACGAGCTGCGACGCTCCATGCGGTTTACCGGCGACGCTCGTGCGTTCAAGGAATATTTGAGCGCCGATCGCCGTTTCTTCGCCGAGAGCGTGCAGGGCTACGGCGAGCGGCTAGAGCGCTACGTTGCACGGGTAACCAATCGCGTTCCGTCGCTCTTCTCCGCAACGCCCGTTGCGGAGTACGTCGTCGAGCCGCTGTCGCAAGAGCTTGCGGGAGCGCAAACGTTCGGATACTACGAGCCACCCTCTCCAAGGCATCCCGTGGGAACGTACTTCTACAACGCGTGGCATCCGGAACGTACGTCGACGCTGTCGGCAGCGTCGCTCATTTTACACGAGCTGATACCAGGCCATCACTTTCAAATCTGTCTTCAAAAGGAGAATACCGCGCTGCCGGCTCTGCGCCGGCACGGATTCGCCGAGACGGCGTTCGTCGAAGGCTGGGCGGAGTATGCTGCGCAACTCGGGTTTGAGATGGGCGTCTACGACGAGGACGTCGCGCACATCGGCAGATTGTTGCAGGACCTCATGGTCTCTGCGCGGTTGGTGGTCGATCCGGGTTTGAACGCGTTCGGTTGGAGCAGGGAGCGTGCGACGGAGTTTCTACGCGAGCATCTCGTCCTCAGTGAAGAGCAAATCGCAAGTGAGACGCTCCGTTACGCGACGGATTTGCCCGGCCAAGCCCTCGCGTACAAAGCCGGCGAGCTCGCAATCCTCGACTTGCGCCGGCACTGCGAAGAGAGCCTGAAGGGCGCGTTCGACGTGAAAGCGTTTCATCGCTGGGTGATCGGCAGTGGAAGCATGACCCTGACGACGCTACGCGCGCACGTTACCGCGCAGCTTTCGCCTCCTGAGCGCACGCGCTAGGCCTTTGGTTTCCAGAGACACTTTGCCGTTCTCGCTGCTGCGACGAGCGTGGGATCGGCTGTGGCGAGCGGAAGGTGCAATCGCTGCGCGAGCGCGAGATACACGGCGTCGTACGCCGAGAGACCGTACGCGCGCGCTGCGGCGACGACGACGTGCGGGTCCGGTAACTCGACGTTCAGATCGAGCGCGAAGATGTCGGCGAGCAGTTCCGAGGCCTCCATCGCGCCGAGACGCTTTTTCCGTTCAGCTTGCAAAACTCCGTGGACGACCTCGGTCCGAAAGTTTCCAGGGACGTAGGCTCCGTGCTCGCTGACGTAATCGAGCGCCGCGACTGTTTCGGCGTGTTCTCGTTCTTGCAGCGCCCACGCGAGTGCAAGGCTCGCATCGATAACGATCACTTACGGCCCTCGTCGATGAGTTCGCGAATATTGATATTGCGCAGCTTGCCCTCTTCGGCGAGCCGTTTTCGCGTAGCGCGCAAGCGGCGTGCAGCATCGCTCGCGCGCGTCGTACGCTCTTCGGAAATGGGGCGCAGTTCCGCAACCGGCTTCCCGTTACGCGTAATGACCGTCACCCTGCCGGCGATCGCATCGGCAACGAGCGCAGAGAGATGAGTCTTGGCCTCAAACATCCCGATGCTCTTCATATAAACTAGTCTATCAGCCTAGTCTATTTGCTGCAAGCCGGCCCTCCAGCGGCAAAAAATTGAGAGGGCCTTCTTGGGGGTGGAGTCTATAATGAGGATAGGCGAGGAGCCCGCTGCGGCAGCTCCTCATTTCGTCGAAGCGGGGTCGTGAACACCATGCGCATTAAATACGAAGTCTCGGCAGGCGGGCTGTTGCTGCGCCGGCGCGAGTCAGGCTTTGACGCGCTTCTCATTGGACGCCGATCGCCTCGCGTGTGGACGCTGCCCAAGGGCAAAGTCGAGCGTCGCGAGTCGCACGAGCAGGCTGCGTTGCGCGAGGTCCACGAGGAGACCGGGTGCTGGGGCGAGATCGTCACGCGCCTGAACGAAATCTCCTTTTGGTACTACGTCGGGAAGCTGAAGCACCGCAAGAGCGTCACCTTCTTCTTGATGCGGTATCGCTCGGGCGAAGCGAACAATCACGATCACGAAGTCGAGGAGTGCCGTTGGTTCGAGATCGGCGCGGCACGGCGCGCGATGAAGTACGTCAACGAAAAGCGACTCGTGGATTTGGCGGCCGACTACCTCGCCGCCAATCCATCGACGTTCGAGGAGCCGCGCATCCTGCTTCCCGTGGTCGAGCAGAAGAGTTCTTGAGCAGCGTCGTCGCAGAGGATGCGGCCTGCCGCGTACGCCTCGACGTCTTCGACGGGCCGCTCGATTTGCTTCTGAGCCTCGTCAAAGAGCAGCAGCTCGACATCGCAACCGTTCCGCTCGCCTCCGTTGCGGAACAGTACCTTGCGTACGTCTCGATGATGGAGGAGCTCGACGTCGAGATCGCCGCGGAGTATCTCGTCATAGCGTCGACGCTCGTCTTCCTCAAATCGCGCGCGCTGTTACCGCCGATTCCGCAAGAGTTCGTCACCGAAGAAGGCGAGACGGCGGAAGAGGTGGAGGAAAGACTGCGGCGGCGCCTCATCGCGTACTCGAAGTATCGCGAGATTGGGGAGGAGCTGCGCGCGCGCCAGTACGAAGCGAGCGGGTTCTTCACGCGCGACGAAGGCGATCCCACGAGCGAGCTCGTTCAGCGCTACCGCGTCGACGTCGAAAAACTCAACCGCGCCTTTCTTGCAATGCTGCGCGAGGCGCGTCCGCAGAAGCGCTCGATTGCGGCCGAGCGCATATCGGTGCTTGCGCAGATGGATTACATCATACGCGCGGTGAAGGAGCGCGGTGAAGTGTTCTTTTCGGGGTTGTGCCGCGAGCTGGGCGCGACGCGCGAGATCATCATCGCTACGTTCCTCGCGATTCTCGAGCTCGTGCGGCGCCGGCGCGTCGCTTTCGAACAACCCGAAGCCTTCGACGATATACGCCTCTTTCCGATTGCGAAAGAGCACTAACGTCAATGCCTATTGAAGAGCACGTCGTTCGATTCGATCCGATCGAGTCACGCGACGAAGTAGCGGACCTGCACGCCGCCGCGGATCGTATCGTCGCCGCCGTCGAAGCGCTTCTCTTCGTCGCGTCGGAGCCTCTCGACACGAAGCGCATCGCTAAACTCGTCGGCGAGGATGAAAAGGCCGTCGCGTTGGCGCTGCAGCGGCTTGGCGAAGAGTATGCGGAGCGCGGGATCGTCGTTCGAGAGGCCGGCGAAGGATATCGCTTTGCGACGTCACCGCTCGTCCGCGCGGTCGTCGAGGCGTATCTCTTGCCGCCGAAGACGACGCTTTCCGTCCAGGCGCTCGAAACGCTCGCGATCGTCGCGCACATGCAGCCCGTCACGAAGAGCGAGATCGAGTCGATTCGAGGCGTGAACTCTGACAGCGTCGTGTCGACGTTGCTCGATCGCAACCTCATTTCCGAGGCGGGACGCAAGGACGTCGTCGGACGTCCGATGCTCTACGAAACGACGCGGACGTTCCTGGAGTCGTTCGGGCTGCGCTCGCTCGAAGATCTCCCGTCGCTGGAACTGGAGCCGGGGCAGCCTCTCGAACTCAGTCTTCCGTGAAGATCGGCCTTCACGTGCGCGTCGCCGGTGGCTACGCGCAGGCCGTCGCGCACGCACAACGCGTCGGTGCCGCCGCGATGCAAGTCTTCTCCACGAATCCGCGCAGTTATAGGACGACGGCCATCAACGCACCCGCGCTCGACGAGTTCGCGCGCCTGCGACAAGAGGCGGGCATCGACGTCTGCGTGACGCACACGCCGTACCTCGTTAACCTCGCGAGCGAAGACGAGAAGATCTATAGCGGCTCCGTTCGATTGCTGCAGAGCGACCTCACCGTTGCGGCACGAGCCGGCATCCGGTACGTGAACACGCATCTCGGATCGTACGGGAAACGCGACCGCAGCGCTGGCTTTACGGCAATTTGCCGCGCACTCGAAACG
>JASHPC010000183.1 GCA_030038335.1 Vulcanimicrobiota bacterium | reverse complement strand
CGAGGTACGCTGTGCGCGAGTAGCGATGCGGCTGAAACGCCACGATCAAAGGACCGCGATGATAGGCGCGAGCCGTTGCAATCGTCTCTCGAATCGCGGTCGGATGATGCGCGTAATCGTCGACGACGATCATCCGCCGGTCTGCGCAAAGAACGTCGAAGCGGCGCCTGACGCCGCGAAAGCCGCGTAGCGCGTCGGCAATACGCGCGAAAGGAATCTCGAGATGGCGACCGACCGCAACTGCAGCAAGCGCATTGCGCACGTTCATCGCGCCGGGAACTCCAAGCTCGACGCTTCCGATGCAGACGCCGCCCGCGATGACGTCGAATGCGGCGCTTAGTCCCTGCGGCCGGATATTCGTCGCGCGCAGCGCCGCCTGCGCGTTGAGCCCGACGCCGACGACCGGAGCCTGGAATCGGCGGGTGAGTAACGATGCCGCGTGTGGCTCGTCGATGCCGACGACGGCGAGGCCTCCGGCCGGCAGATGCGCGAGAAACTCCGCAAACTTGTCGACGAGATGCGGAAGCTCGTCGTCGCTTGCGAGGTGATCGTTCTCAATGTTGGTGACGACGCCAATTTCCGGCTCGAGAAGTGAAAAGGAACCGTCCGACTCGTCTGCTTCCGTGACGAACCACGAACTCGAGCCGGCATGCGCATTCGTGTCGAGTGACGGGTCGATGCCGCCGAGTGCGAGACTTGCGTCGATGCCGCCCTCGCGCAGCACGGAGTGCACCATTGCCGTCGTCGTCGTCTTTCCGTGCGTCCCGCAAATCGCGATGCCGCGACGTTCGCGCACGAGCTCCGCGAGCAGCTCGCCGCGATGGAGCAGCGTGACGCCCGCGCGCTGCGCCTCTTGATACTCGACGTTCCTCCGATCGACGGCGGACGTAAAGACGACGCGCCGCGCGCCTTTCACGTTCGAAGCGGCGTGTCCGATTCGCACGTCGGCGCCTTCGCCGCGAAGACGTTCGAGTAGTGCGCTCTCCTTTTCGTCGGAGCCACGCACGCGCTCGCCGCGAGCGAGCAAGAGTCTGGCGAGGGCGCTCATCCCGATGCCCCCGATGCCGATGAAATGCGTGAACCCCTGCGCCATGCGGACCGTCTACGTTCGCGACAGAAGGGCATCAATCCGCGCTACGACCGCTGCGGTCGCACTCGCGCGACTCGGCGGAGCGTTTTCACGCATCTGCGCAAGGCGCTGAGGTACTGTAATCTCCGCGAGCAGTGCGCCGAGACCCGCGGCAAGCTGCGAGTCCTCGATCACGACGGCCGCTCCGGTTTGCGCAACCGCCGCAGCGTTGGCTGCCTGATGTGCTTCCGACGCGTACGGATATGGAACGAGGATGGCGGGAAGACGCAACGCCGCGAGCTCCGCAAGCGTCGACGCACCCGCACGACAGAGCACGAGATCCGCGACCGCGTATGCGACCGCCGGATCGTCGAGATATGCTTTCACGACGGCGCGATCTCCGATCGCGTCGCGCGCGCGCTCGAAGTCGCGATCCCCAGTGAGAAGCAAGAGCTGCCAATCGCGGGGTATGCCTCCGCCACATGCGAGCGCGATGAGCACGTCGTTGATCGAACGCGCGCCCTGGCTCGCACCAAAGGCAAACAGCGTCTTCTTCGTCGCGTCGAGCCCGAGTTGCGCCGCTGCATCCGCACGAGATGGAAGTTGCAGCAGCGACTCGCGAACGGGAACACCGGTCGTCGACGGCGTCCAGACTTCGTCGGCAAGCGGTGCGAGAACGCGATCCGAGACACCGATGATCGTGTCTCGCTCGAGCAGACCGATGACGGGCCTACGTCGCGAGAGAACGCGAGCGAGCACTGCCGCAACGACGAGCGGAACGCAGACGTATCCGCCGGTTGCGACGACGACGTCGGGGCGTTCCCGCCGCAAAACGCTCATGCTCTGCACGATGCCGACACCGTTGTACCATAGCGTACGCGCGAGGTCGAGCGACAGCCGGCGCCGTAGCGGATGAGCCGCAATCGCGTGAAAGCGATATCCGGCGCTCGGAACGAGATCCGCCTCGAGACGATCGCGCGTTCCCACGAAGGCGACGTTGTCGCCTCGCTGATGCAGCCGCTCCGCGATCGCGAATGCCGGATACAGATGGCCGCCGGTTCCGCCGGCGGCAAAAAGCACTTTCACGCGCCGCTGCGCGAGCGGCACGCTAGCCTTGGACGCGGCGGTGTCTGCCGACGTTGAGGATGAGCGCGACGGCGACGAGGTCGACGACGAGCGCACTGCCGCCGAAAGAGATGAAGGGCAGCGGAACGCCAGTCACCGGCCACGACGACGTGACGACGCCGATGTTCACGAAGGCTTGCACGACGATCATCGCGGCGCAGCCGACAGTCAGGAGGAACCCGAAGGAGTCGCGCGCCGCGAGCGCGATCTTGACGGCCCGAAACGCAAGGACGACGAAGAGCGCGACGACGACGAGCGCGCCGATGAGCCCAACCTCCTCGCCGAGCACCGAGAAGATGAAGTCCGTGTATTGCTCGGGCAGATAGAAGAACTTCTCGCGCGACGCTCCCAATCCGACGCCGTGGATGCCGCCGGTTCCCAACGCGTACAGTGACTGAATGATGTGAAAGCCGGTGTTCTGCGGGTCGCGCCACGGATCGATGAAGGCAAAGAGCCGCGCGCGCCACATCGCGTTTCGCAGCATCTCGATCGCGATGGGAGGGGTCATCGCGAACGCGAGGGCGATCATGTGCGGAATCCGCGCACCGCCGGCAAAAAGCATGATGAACGCGACCATCACGAGCAGGCTCGCGGTTCCGAG
>JASHPC010000182.1 GCA_030038335.1 Vulcanimicrobiota bacterium | reverse complement strand
ATGGCAGAGAGCGAAACGTACAGGCGGTTCATGGGCGAAGGTCCTTCAACTCTCTTGTAGTCAGCAAACGGGTCTGACCCGGTTTGAGTTCCCCGAGCAAGACGGGGCCGAAACGCACCCGCTGCAGGGAGACGACCTCGTAACCGAGGGCATCGAGCATACGACGCACCTGACGATTCTTCCCTTCCCGCAAGACCAACTCGACGACGGAACGCTGGCTGCTCGTAGAAATGACGCGAGCTCGGCAAGGCTGTGCTCGAAAGGCGGCCGTGCGCACCCCCTCTCGCAACGTTCGCACGTCGTCCGGATCGATCCGGCCCGATACAACGACGCGATAGGTTTTTTCTATACCAAAGCGAGGATGCGTGAGCCGGTAGGCGAGTTCGCCGTCGTCCGTGAGAAGCAAGACCCCGGAGCTGTCGTAGTCGAGACGCCCGACAGGCGCCACGCGCGCGGTGCGCGGAGGCAAGAGATCGCGTACCGTCCGGCGTCCCTGCGGGTCGCGCAGCGTCGTAACGACGCCGAGCGGTTTGTGCATCACGACGTACGTCTTGCTCGGCGCGCGTCGGACCTCGACGCCGTCGACTTCTACGCGCTCGGTGCCGAGCACGCGCGAACCGAGCGTTCGAACGACGGTTCCACCGACACGAACGCGTCCCCGGGCGATCATCTCGTCGGCCGCGCGTCGTGACGCAACGCCGCACTCCGCAAGATACCGATTAAGCCTAACGCTCACGGTCGTGGTTTCGAAGACGCTCGTCGCCGCTTCAATCGGGCGCGCGCGATCGGCGTTCTCAGTACTTGCCGTTGCCCTCGTCGCGCGAGGAACTGCGCGCCATGGACATCGCTTCCTTAGTGACGGTCTGCAGGAACTCTTCGTTCGTGCGAGTCTGCGACATCTTATTGAGGATGAGCTGCGTCGAATCGGTGTCGAGCACTGCAGTCGCACGACGCAACATCCAAATCTTCTGCATGACTTCCGGAACCAAGAGCAACTCCTCGTGTCGCGTTCCAGATTTCTTGATGTCGATCGCCGGGAAGATTCGCGAATCGGCGAGCTTGCGCGAGAGGTTGAGCTCCATGTTGCCCGTGCCTTTGAACTCTTCGAAGATGACGTCATCCATCTTCGATCCCGTTTCGACGAGCGCGGTGGCGATGATGGTCAGCGACCCGCCTTCTTCGATCTTGCGCGCCGCGCCGAAGAAACGTTTTGGCTTGTGGAGTGACGCAGTGTCGAGACCGCCGGAGAGCGTTCGTCCGGAGGAGGCGACGACTTGGTTGTACGCACGCGCGAGACGCGTGATCGAGTCGAGGAGAATGACGACGTCCTTGCCCATTTCGACGAGGCGCTTCGCGCGCTCCATCGTAAGCTCTGCGACGGCCGTGTGGTTCTCGGGATGTTCGTCGAACGTCGAAGCCACAACTTCGCCATCGATCGTGCGCTGCATGTCGGTTACTTCTTCGGGACGCTCGTCGACGAGCAGCGCGATGATGTGCGCCTCGGGGTGATTGATCGAAATCGAGTTCGCGATGTTCTTCAAGAGCGTCGTCTTGCCGGCTTTCGGCGGCGAGACGATGAGCGCGCGCTGTCCCTTACCGATGGGACAGAATAGATCGATGATGCGCGTCGAGAGCTGCGTCGAGCGCACTTCGAGGCGATAATGCTCGTTCGGATAGATCGGCGTGCCTTTTTCGAAGACGCGCCGGCCTCGCATCTCTTCGGGATCTGCGCCATTGACGGCGTCGACGCGAACGAGCCCGTAGTATTTTTCGCTCTCTTTCGGGCGGCGCGTCTGACCGTCGATGAAATCGCCCCTGCGCAGCTCGTACCTGCGAATCTGCGCTTGGCTCACGTAGACGTCGTCGTTCCCGACGATGTAGCCGTTGCGCCGTAAGAAACCGTAGCCTTCCGGAAGGACGTCTAAAATGCCGCTTGCGGCTTCGATGCCGGAGCGCGCCGCTTGCGCCGCGAGGATCTGCGCGATCAACTCGTCTTTCTTGATCTTGGCTGGCGCGAGAAGTTCGATGTTGAACTCTTTTGCGACCTCGACGAGGTCGTTCTTCGTCTTTTCCTCGAGTTGCGCCGAGGTGAGGAGAGGCGGCATCTCTACTTGCGGGAACGGCTCCCGGAACTGTGGCGGATGACCTCCGCCGAAGTGGTGACGCCGGCGCGGGCGATGACGGCGACCGCCGCCACCTTGCGGGCGATTATTATCGTTACGTTGTTCCAAGTTGCTTAAGGATTCTCCGATGGGTGCGCACATCTGGGCATCGACGATGCGCATCGAAACGATGCGTAGTCGGTGACGTGGGCGAGGAGCGAATGAATGCCGCGGGCGTCAAGAGGCGGCCACGCGACGCCCACACTATACCACGGGACCGGGGCCGATTCAAGCGGGCGAGAGTGAGCGAGGTCCGCTTATGAACGCACTGCCCCGTTCGTAATAGCGAAGCAGGCGTGATGCTGCG
The DNA here is from genome assembly GCA_030038335.1 of Vulcanimicrobiota bacterium. Taxonomy (GTDB): domain Bacteria; phylum Vulcanimicrobiota; class Vulcanimicrobiia; order Vulcanimicrobiales; family Vulcanimicrobiaceae; genus Tyrphobacter. Next base: position 1,186 of record JASHPC010000182.1, on the reverse strand, counting down.
CGGCTGATGCCGACGCGGCGCGAAGCGCCGATCCTACCAGGCGAGTACGGCGGCCGCGCGACCCACAGGGCGCACGTGCGAAAGAGTGTTACGCCGTCGAAGCGACGATCGATGCCGAGCGCCGCGCAAAGACGTCCCGGTCCGCGGCAGAGATCGGCAAGCTGCTCCGTTCGCCGGTTGCCCTGCATGAGCGCGAGTCCCGCTATTGGCTCGAGTGCTCGTACGAGGACGCCGCCGCCGACACCGTCACTTTCGGCCGAGAGATTGAAGCAATACGACGTTCCATAAATATGGTAGACGTACGCGTGATGGGCGTCCAAAAACAACGAGGCGTTGCGCTGCGTTCGACCGCGATAATGATGCGCTGCGGGGTCGCCCGGTGGATACGCCTCCGTCTCGACGATGCGACCCGCGATCAAACCCTTTGACGTCTCGTGCACGAGCACGTGACCGATAAGCGCGCGAGCAAGCGCGGTCGTCTCTACTGGAAGATCGCCGGCCGCAACCGGGTCGAGTTGCACCGAGCCGCTTTAGGCGGCGATCCGCATGGAGACCTCTGCGAGCGCGCGCGCCGTCAAATCGTTAGGCCCAGGCGCTTCACGCAATCGGCACGCTTTGAACATATTCAGCGCACAACGAGCGCGTACGTATGGAAGGAGCGCACCGACCGGCAGCTCTCGGTGCTCGGTAAGGTCGGCAATCAGTTCGCGATCGTCGAGATACACGTCGACCGCCGTCGTGCAACGAAGTATTCGCGGGGTAATAGCGGTCAGGGCTGCAAGGCCTGTGGCGCGATCGTCCGCAGCCGCGGCATGGAACGGCGACTTGAGGACGCGCGTACGACCGTTAGGCTCGACGAGGCGCGCATAGACTACGCCGTCGCCGACCTCGTCGACCGCGTAGCCTACTCTCGCAGAAGATGCTTCCGGCGCGCCCATTTTCGTTCTCCACCCCCGAGCGTAGCATCGAACATACGTTCGGTCAAGCCTGTCTTCAGGCGGGGGCCGAAAACCGCACCTGGCTCGTGAGGCTCCGGTAGAGATCGAGCATTCGGTCGATCTGCGTCCCGATTGCAAACCGGGCAGCGGCCGCGCGGGAGGTCGCGGCCTCCGTTCCGTCCGATGGCTGTAGGCTTTCGAAGAACGTGCAGAATGCTTCGGCCGCCGCAGGTACGAGCGTCCCGGCG
>JASHPC010000181.1 GCA_030038335.1 Vulcanimicrobiota bacterium | reverse complement strand
CGTCCAAAGCTCGACGCCATGGCAAAGAGCATCTCCGAGGCGGAGGAACGCGTTCGCGCGCTCGCACCGGACGAACCCAGTTCTCCCCTTCGCGGCTTGCTCGAACAGATGCCCAACATGCTCGATGAGAGCGTCCCCGATGGTCTGGACGCAAGCAAGAACGTCGTCGCGCGTAGCTGGGGCGAAGCTCCACACTTCGACTTTCAGCCGAAGCCGCACTGGGAACTCGGCGAGCGACTCGGCATCTTCGATTTCGAACGCGCGGCTCGTCTTTCGGGCAGCCGCTTCTCCGTGCTCGCTGGAGCAGGAGCGCGCCTGTCGCGCGCGCTCGTCGATTACTTTCTCGATCGTGCGGGCGAGCGCGGATACGTTGAAGTCGCTCCGCCGATCTTGGTCACGCGCGCAACGATGTGGTCGACGGGCCAGTTGAGCAAGTTCGCCGACGCAATGTTCCGCGACAACGACACGGACCTGTTCTTGATTCCAACGGCGGAGGTTCCGCTGACGGCATTACGCGGAGGAGAGATCCTCAACGACTCCGAGTTGCCGTCGAAGTACGCTGCGTATACGCCTTGCTTCCGTAAAGAAGCCGGCGCGGCCGGCAAGGATACGCGCGGCCTCGTTCGGCAGCACCAGTTCGAAAAAGTCGAACTCGTCTGGCTTACACGACCTCAAGACTCAATCGAGGCGCTCGAAGCGCTGACGGAGGATGCAGCAGCGTTGCTGCGCGAGCTCGAGCTTCCGTACCGTGTCGTCGCGCTCTGCGCGGGCGATACGAGTTTCAACGCTGCAAAGACGTACGACCTGGAGGTCTGGCTGCCGAGCGCAAACGCATATCGCGAGATCAGTTCCTGTTCCAACTGCACCGATTTCCAGGCGCGCCGGGCAGCGATACGGTTCAGGCCCGACGGAAGAGGCAAGCCCGAGCACGCTCATACCCTCAACGGGTCCGGTCTGGCGGTAGGCCGCACGCTCCTCGCGATCGTCGAAAACTTCCAAAGGGCCGACGGTAGCATTGCCGTCCCCCGGGTGCTCCACCGGTACACGGGGTTCGAAACGGTAACGCACGACGGGGTAAAAGCGTTATGATACTGTCATGGCCCGACGGTGCGCGGTGAAGACTTTCTGGATGCTTGCGGCCCTAGCACTTGCCACCGGCGTGGCCGCGACGGCCCAGCCGCAGGTCGCAAGCCACTATTATACCGAGCTCTACCAGTTTCCCCAGGGCGGATTTCCGGTCTCGGCGACCATGGACCTTACTCTCCGACCCGACGGCACGCTCATCGGTTACTACCGCCCGACAGACGGGGGCGTGCAGCCAGTAACTGGGTCCGTCTCCGGCGCGCATATCTCGCTATCCATCGGGGGCGGGCGCGGAGGCCTTCAAGTCACGGGCGTTCTCGAAAACGGAAAGATCGACGCACGCGCATTCCGGTCGTTCGGCAGCCAAGTGTACAGCTTCGTCGGACGTCCAATTCCCAACGATCAAACGTTGCCGCACGAACCTTAATCGAGGGAGGCTTACTCTTATATGAAACGCTCTATTGTACTGCGGTTTGTCGCACTAGCGTTGTTCGTCGGGCTTGCGTCGTACGCGGGCACCGTCGCAACTGCGGGCGCGCAAGATCAGACGACGCACTACGACGTCGCGATTTGGAACCCGCTGACGCACGATTATCCCGTCACCGGAACGATGGACATCACGTATCTGGAAAACGGCATCGTGCGCGGGTACTATCACCCCGCCGGGCTGCCGAGCTTCATCCCGATCACGGGAGGGCACAGCGGCGACCACGTGTGGTTGACGATCGGCCAAAGCGGCCAGTGGATGCTCAACGGCCACGTCCGCGACGGCAAGATATCGGGTTCGGCAACGCGCGGGACTGGAGTTACGCCGTACTCGTTTACGGCAACGCCGCACTAAGGCCGAGCGCGAGCGTATAGGGTCCGTACGGGTCTGCGATCGGTGCACCCGCGCGGCGCGTGAGCGTGTCGACCGGCACGATGTCATTATCTTGATGATTGACGACCCATAACGTCTTTCCGTCAGTGCTAACGACGAGATCGTAAGGCTCTCCACCAACGCGAATCGCGGCACCAGCCTTGTTCGTCGCGACGTCGATCGGCGTGACAGCGTTCGTGCCGTAGTTCGCAACGTATACCGTACGGCCGTCGGGCGAAACCGCGAGATGTACCGGCGCGACGCCGACTGGAATCGGGCGTAGCGCTTCTCCCGAAACCACGTCGATCGGCGTGACGTCGTTCGACGCGCGGTCGGCAACGTAGAGTCGCCTACCGTCTGGCGTCGCGACAATGCCCTCAGGCTCGCTTCCGACGGCAATCGGCGTTCCGAGTGAGCGAGTTGTCAAATCGATGGGAACGACTTCGCTCTGAGACGTGACCGTTACATACAGCGTGTTGCCTGCAATCGCAACTGCGCCGAGCGATCCACCGACGCTAAGCGGAGCGCTAGCGACGTTCGTCTTCGGATCGATCGACTGCACGGTGCCGTCTGAGCCGTTGACGAACCACAACATTCCGTCGGAAGCTGCAATGATGCTGCTAGGACTCCCGCCAACCTTGATCGTGCGCGCCGCTTGCGCGGGAACTGCCCATGGATAAACGACGCTGATCGTCCCTCCGTCGCGATCGCAGACGTAGAACGCGTCTCCGCTCGCGACGGCGTCGCGAGGTGAGGTTCCCACGGAGATCTTCGGCAGAAGCGTTCCCGTCGCTAGGTCGACGGGAGTCACGCTGTTGTCGTAAATATTTTCAACGAGTGCGATCGGCACGTTCGGATTCCCCGCCTCAACTGCTTCGTCGATGTGCTCCAAACGTACGCCGCTCGCGACGGCGTCAACTCTTGCAGTGTAGAAGTGCGCAGCAGCGCCTGGCGCAGAAGAAAGCGCTATGGCGACGCGCTG
>JASHPC010000180.1 GCA_030038335.1 Vulcanimicrobiota bacterium | reverse complement strand
CTCGGAAGCCGCTTTCTCGCCGTCGTCACGGACATAGCGCTGCAGTTAGCGCTCTTCGTTGGGCTGGTCTGGGGTATCACGGCGCTCGCCGCTCGAACCTCGGTGCACGCGTCGGTAACCTCGCGCGCCGCCGCGGAGACTGCGCTCGCATTCGTGATCTTCATCATCTTCACGATCTTCTTCGGATACTTCATTCTCTTCGAGGCGTTTTGGCACGGCCAGACGCCTGGGAAGAAGCTCCTCGGCATCCGCGTCGTACGCGACGGCGGCTATCCGCTCGATCTCTCGGCGTCGCTCATCCGCAATCTCATTCGCATCGCCGAGTCCCTGCTGGGCTTCTACGCGATGTCGGCCGTCAGCGCGCTCGCATCCAGGGAGAACAAGCGCATCGGCGACTTCGCTGCAGGTACGATCGTCGTACGTGACGCGAAAATACTCTCACCAGCGAGCCTCGCGCACGCGTTCTCCGAGCCAACGTACGCGAGTACGAGCTTCCTCGATGGAGAGGAGCGCGAGCTCGTGCATCGTTTCATCGAGCGCCGTGACTCACTGCCTCCGGCGCGTCGCGCGTACTTGGCTGGTGAGCTCGCGGCGCGCATCAGGCCGCGCGTGAGTCCGGAACTCGCGCAGCTTCCCGACGAGAGCCTGCTCGAGCGACTCTAACGCTATCGCTTGCGAAGCTTTGAGACGAGGTCGCGAGCAAACTTCATTGCGTCGTTCTTCGTTTGCTCGTAGAGAAGCGCTGCGTCGTGCTTCGTCATATGGTCGCCGTGCTCGAGAAAGAACGCTACGCCCTCGCCGACGACGATCGTTCCGGCGTATGCGATTGCACCTTTGATCGCGATGCCCGCGAGCGGAACGAAACCCGCCAGCTCGCGCGCGAGCGCGCGCCAACCGAGCCCGCCGCCGATCACTGGAAGAAGGCGCCACAGTCGTTGAACGTCGGGGTCGCGCCCGTACGCCGCCTCGATGTGCATGAGAAGCACGATTTGAATGCCGGTAATCGCGACGATGTCTCCTGCGGACGCGACGGCTCCGAGCACGAGACCGACGATAGGGATGTGGTCGAAAACGGCGCTTGCGATAGCGACCTTCAACGAGTTTGCAGCGGCGTCGCGCGTCAGTTTTGCCGCGACAGTCTCGCGCAGTGGGGGAAGCGCGCGGCCCACGGCGATCTCGACGCCGCGCGAGCACTCGACGAGATGTGGAAAGAGGCGCACGCGTAGCGCGGGCGCGCTCAACACCGGCACGACGTACTCTGCCCACGTTCCTCCGAGCGGCGGGGTGGCCGGGCCGCTTTGCGGCGACCCCGCGTCGAGCGTCACGCAGAGAATCGGTAATGCCAGCGGCTCGAGTATCGAAAGCCGCGCGCCTTCGACGTCACCGGGATATCCGAGAAAGACGATCGCCCGCGCGTCGGTCGAAACGACCGAACCTTGTGGCGGAATCGTCTCGAGGCACGCCGCAGCCTCGGCCAATACGCCGTCGGGATGTCCGCTCAGCAAGAGCGAACGAAAGTCGGCAACGAGTCCGGGATCGCCGCAGAGCAGAAAGCGAAACGGTTTCTTGACTTGAGCGCCGACGGCGTTGACATCGATCCCTTTACGGACGAGCGTGAAGAGATCTCGAGCGCCGATCGCCGCGGAGGACATAGGGCTGCTATATTCCCGCGCCAGCGGCGGCGGACCCCACTCCGCTCAACTCCTTCGTTGGGTCATCGGTGTAATCGTAGTAGACGAGGCCCATGAAGATCTCGAGAGGCCATGCGTGCATTCCGTGCTCGTTCGCGAGATCGACGATCGACGTATGCGTTCGAAGCGACTCTTCGACGATCTCTTGGGGCGTGCTCTGAATATCCGCAGCGAGGATCGTCGCGGCAGTAACGTCACCTGGAGTGAGGCCGTCGCGCACCATGGTGTGATAGTCGATTCCAGGCGAAGCGAAGCGCTGTTGCAGCGCGTATTGCAGCGTCTCGTAGCGCTGTGGCGAGCTCCCGACGCCGAGAAGCGTGATCCGCACCGAGAGCTGCCGCGAGCGCGCCATGTTGTAGAGCTGTGCTGCTTGCGATGCTGCGATCGCCGCGTCGTTGAAGTCTTGCACGACCCTCGTCATGCGCGGCTGCAAGCCGCCGAAGTCGCCAGCGCCGATGTCGCCTCCGGGACCCGTGCTCGTGTGATCGAGCGTACGCAGGAAGTCGTCCAGTTCGCCGACGCTCTGATCCATCAGCGTGATCGATGTCTGCGCTCGCGTAACGGCTTGCGAAAGATCGTCGTCCGCGAATGCAACGTTGCGAAGCATCTCGTCGTAGGAGGGAAGCATCGCGAGCGAGTCGTCGGGGATCGGGTGCATCGAGAGCGGCGCTGCCATTTCTCCGAGGATCTCACGATCCTCCGCAAGCAATCCACCGGTCTTGTTCGGCGCGAGCGAACCGACGTTGTCGAGTACTTGGGACGCGTCGTTCATGCCGCTGTTGATCGCGCGCGCCATTGCTTGAATGTTGCCGACGATCGACGCTAGGTGTGAGTTTTGCCCGATTTGGATGTTTCCGAAATCCGGCATCTCGTACTCGACGTCCTCGAGTCGCGAGCGAATCGACTTGAGCTCGTTCTCGGCGGCATCCGTGCGCGGCTCCAGTTGCTCCGAGCTCGCCATGAGCGATTGCCGTGCCGCGTCGATCTGCGAGATCAGGCGGGAGAAGTCTGGATCGTGGCCCAGAAGCGCGATGCGTCGCGTCTCGATGTCGCGCAACTGCGTTTCGCGAATGCCGACGAGCTGCCGGGCTTCCGGCGAGCCGAGCTGCGCGGCTTCACCGAGCGTTTGGCGGCTCTTGCTCGTGAGCCCCAGCGCGAGCTGCGCTTGCGCGAGTCGCAGAAGCGCTTCGACGTTATGCGGATCTGTTTTGAGAATTTGCTGCAGCTTGATCGCCGCGAACGAATACCGCGCGCGCTCCTCGTCGGAGACGGCTTGTACGAGACGTTCTTGCGGCGTGACCACCTTGGGGTCGAGCTCCGGGTAGCCCATGAGATGCGAGACGCGCGCTTTCGGATCCGGATGATCTTCGAGGTACTTGTCGACGAGCTCGCTATCTTCGTCGCCCAGCATCGCCATGTGCGACATCATCGTAACCATCGAATCGGGATCGTAGCCAGCGCGAGACATGAGTTGTAAGCCGTAGCGGTCGGCTTCGAGCTCGTCTTCGCGCGACATCTTCATGAGCACGGTTTCGCCGAGCAGGCTACTCGCAGGCATGAGGAACGGCGAGAAGATCGACGCCAAGCCTGAGAGGATCTCGAGCACTTCGGCTTTCGTGTTCAACGTCACGACGTGACGGCGCTCGATGTGTCCGGTCTCGTGACCGATGACGCTTGCGAACTCGTCATCGGATTGCACGAAGTCGATGAGCCCCTCGTCGATGTAAACGAATCCGCCTTCGGTCGCGAAGGAATTGATGTCGCTCGCTTTGATGATCTTGATGTTGTAGGGAACGTCCTTACGCGCGACTTGCATCCACAACTTGTTTGCGATCGACTGCGCGTAGGCGTTGAGAAGCGGATCTGTCTCGATGACCTCGCTGCTCGTGATCTGCTCGTCCTCGGCTTGCCCCGCGCGAATCTCTTGTTGCGTCGTCACGGCGTACGAGGGCGCCGGCACGCTCCAGAGGAGCAGCGAGAAGACGACGGCGAGCAGGACGGCGCGGCGAAGCGGCTCCATGGCACAGAGTATTCGCGGCATACTGTGAATTCCGTGTGGATAAGCGAAAAGAGCTGCGAACGTCGTGTGGACGGCGCAGGGAGAGACGCGCGGGCTGCCTCAATCGACGAGGGATGGTCGTCCGGGGGAGAGGCGCGGGCCTGGAGATCGCCCTTTCCGAGGGCGACCTTGCGCGTGCACTCGCCGAGTTGGAAGCTCAGCTTGCCGGGCAACCGGAGTTCTACCGCGGGAGCACGGCGACTGCCGTCTTTGGCGATCGCGTCCCGGAGCCTGAGGCGCTCGCGCGGCTCCGGGAGATCCTCGAGCAACGTGGCGTCGTGCTGCGCGCGCTCAAGGGGAACGCCGAAATTGAAGTGCTGGCGCGAGCGGAGGGCCTCGACTTCACGTTGCCGACGCAAGAGCGGCTCTCGACGTCCGCGCGTTCTCTCGTTGCGGACTTCGCCGGTGCCCGCGCTGACATCGCGAACCGTCGAAGGCGTGGGGAGTCAAGCGTTCGCCGCGCCGATCTTCGCGATCAGCCGCAGCTGCGGCTCGTGGAGGCCGTCACGACGCTTTATCACACCGGTACGTTGCGCGGCGGGCAAGCGTTGCATCACGTCGGCAATCTCGTGGTCGTCGGCGACGTGAATCCGGGCGCAGAGGTCGT
>JASHPC010000179.1 GCA_030038335.1 Vulcanimicrobiota bacterium | reverse complement strand
ACAAAGAGGATGTACTCGCCGATGTCGAGGGGTGCGTGAACGAGTGCTTCCCCTGGCGAGAACGACGGCGCGACACCGTGATAGATGACGTCGATGCGATCGCGTGGTGTAGCGAAAACCGCGTGGAGCTCTTCGGCACCGAATGACGACACCGCGATGAAGCGCTTCGATCGTTGAATCGAGCGAAGGAACGGCGCTTGATCGCGCCGGCGATGGCGCGCGTCGGCATGGGGATAGCGGAAAGGAACCGCGTCGTGAATCGTCGCGACCGAGGGTCCTCGCCATCGAAGAAACGTGCCGTTCGCGGGACTCCAGAGAACGTCGGCACTTCGGGGGACGGACGAGGCTGCGCGAAAGCGATGACTCCCGATTGCTCGTTCGAGTGCCATGCGCGCGCCCCAGCGCGAAAACCCGCCGACGACGAGCGTCATGATGAGGTCGTCGCGTGGCGCGAGCCGCCGAAGCACTGCACGGAGATAACGGCCGATACCGCGCGTGTCTTCTATTGCCGCACGAGCGTCGACCGCCACATGAAGGGCTGCCACGAGGACGCTCTTCGCAAATGGAGGGAGGGATTACTCTGCGAAGGAGCGCGAGTGCAGGTCGCCGCGCATCTCATCCTCGGATCGCGCGAGGAGCCGTTTCTGGAGGCGTTGCTGGCATCGCTCGACGGCGTCGCTTCGACGGTTATCGTCAACGACAACGCTCGTGGGCTCTCTCCGCACGCTACTGCGCTCGAGTCGAGCCACTTTGCGCATCGCGGAAGGCTCTTCGTCGACCGAACGCCGTTTACGAGCTTCGCCGACGCGCGCAACGTCTGCTTGCAGGTGCACGAGCGTCACAGCGCGGGCGAATGGGTCGCGTTCGTCGATGCCGACGAAGTTCACAATCCTGAAGCAACGCGCGTTGCGGCGAACCTCTGGCGCGTTCCGCAGGAGATCGCGTTCGTCGACGGTTACACGTGGCACTTCTTTCAGTCGTTCGATTGGTACACGTCCATCGAGCGGCGGATGATGTTCTTTCGTTTTCGCCCGAGTGCGCGTTGGGAAGGTCTCGTCCACGAGCAACTCCGCGGCATCGACGGGACGCGCATCGCGCTGCCGTACGTCTATGGCCACTACGGTCACACGCTCGAGCCGCGCCGACACGCCGAGAAGGCGCGGCACTACTCTTCCCTCGGCGCTCCCGGCGATATTCTGCGAGAGGAGCAGCTCGACGACTTCGAAATCGAGGCGTACTTCGCGCCGGTCTACCCGCGCTTGATGCGTTTCAGAAGCAAGCACCCACAGAACGTCGCGGAGACGCTGGAGCGCCTGCGCCCGGACCTTGCTCGGTTTCACGAGATAACCGAGCGCATCGCGCAAGGGCAGCCGCTCGAGACGAAGGTTCGAAATCGCCTGCGCTTCCTTAACTACGAGATGCGATGGCGGGGTCGCGCGCTACGTCCCCTCGCCCGGCGGCTCTTGGCGGCGCCAGCAGTTGCGATCGGTCCGGACCGATGATATGATGGGCGCCTGTGCTCGAGCGCCGATCGGCGCCGCACCCTGCCGATGCGACGGTGGGACCCCTTACGTGGCCACGTGAGCGGGGACCCTGCGTAGGCGAAGGCTGGCGACCCACTCGGGGAAATCCTTGAACCTCATCGACGTCAATAACTTCGACGCAATGCGCATCGGCCTCGCGTCGCCAGAGCAAATTCGCGCGTGGTCGTTCGGAGAAGTCAAGAAGCCGGAGACGATCAACTACCGCACGCTCAAGCCCGAGCGCGACGGTCTCTTCTGCGAGAAGATTTTCGGTCCGACGAAAGATTGGGAGTGCCACTGCGGCAAGTACAAGCGCATTCGCTTCAAGGGCATGATCTGCGATCGCTGCGGCGTCGAGATCACGCGCGCGAAAGTACGGCGGGAACGCATGGGTCACATCGAGCTCGCGACGCCGGTCAGCCATATCTGGTATCTCAAAGGCGTCCCGAGCCGCATCGGCATTCTGCTCGATATGTCGCCGCGGCAGCTCGAGAAGGTCATCTATTTTGCGTCGTACGTCGTGATCGATCCGGGTGACACGACGCTTGCAAAGCGTGAGGTTCTCTCCGAACAGAAGTATCGCGAAGCGCGCGAGAAGTTCGGCAATCGCTTCAAAGCCGGCATGGGCGCGGAGGCTATTCGCGAGCTCCTGCGCGACCTCAACTTGAAGCGGCTTCAGGAAGAGCTTCGCAAAGAGTTCAAGGAGACGTCGGGTCAGAAGCGACTGAAGGTCATCAAGCGCCTCGAGGTCGTCGAAGCATTTCTCGCCAGCGGAAACCGGCCGGAGTGGATGATTCTCTCCGCGGTTCCCGTTATCGCGCCGGAGCTGCGTCCGATGGTCCAGCTCGACGGCGGCCGGTTCGCAACGTCGGACCTGAACGATCTCTACAGGCGCGTCATAAACCGCAACAACCGTCTGAAGCGCCTGCTCGAGCTGAACGCGCCAGAGATCATCATCAAGAACGAGAAGCGCATGCTGCAGGAAGCTGTCGATGCGCTCATCGACAACGGCCGCCGTGGGCGTCCCGTCACGGGGCCGAACAACCGTCCGCTGAAATCGCTTTCGGATATTCTCAAGGGCAAGCAAGGACGCTTCCGCCAGAACCTCCTCGGGAAGCGCGTCGATTACTCCGGCCGCTCCGTCATCGTTGTCGGTCCGACGCTTAAACTCCATCAATGCGGTTTGCCGAAAGAGATGGCACTCGAGCTCTTCAAGCCGTTCGTGATGAAGAAGCTCGTCGACCGCACGTTGGCGCACAACATCAAGAGCGCGAAGCGCATGGTCGAGCGCGTGCGACCGGAAGTCTGGGACGTCCTCGAAGAAGTCATCAAGGAGCACCCGGTGTTGCTCAACCGCGCGCCGACGTTGCATCGTCTCGGCATTCAGGCTTTCGAGCCCGTGCTCGTGGAAGGCAAGGCGATCCACCTGCATCCGCTCGTGTGCACGCCGTACAATGCCGACTTCGACGGCGACCAAATGGCCGTGCATCTGCCGCTCTCGGCAGGTGCGCAGGCCGAAGCGCGCATTCTCATGCTCTCGAGCAACAACATCTTGCTTCCAGCGTACGGCAACCCCGTCTCGATTCCAACGCAAGACATGGTGCTCGGTCTCTACTACCTCACGTTCCAGCGCGAAGAGTACGCAGGTCCGGCGAAGGCAGCCGTGTTGGAAGACTACGAAGGTGACGAGCGCGCGCGCAAAACGCCGCCGTCGTTCGCCGACGCGCGCGAGGTCGTGCTCGCCTACGAGACACGCGGGATTCGTCTACAAGAGTGGATCAACGTTCGCCGCAACGGCGAACTCGTGAAGACCACTGCCGGCCGCGTTATCTTCAATCAGGCATTTCCGGAGCACTGGAGTCATCCCTATATCAATCGGATCGTCGACAAAGGCGAGCTGAAGAAGATCATCACGGAATGCTACCGCACGTACGGAAATGCCGAGACCGCGCGCTTCTTGGACGCGATCAAAGATCTCGGGTTCCACTACGCGACGCTCTCGGGAACTACCGTCTCCATCAACGACATCGTCGTGCCGGCAAAGAAGCACGAAATCGTTAACGAGGCGCAAAAAGAGGTCGACGATCTCCATCGCCTCTTCGAGCAAGGCTTCATCTCAGATGACGAGCAGTACAACAAGACGATCGAGATCTGGTCGCGCGCTAGCGACGACGTCACGAGCGCGATGCAGGCGGCGCAGAATCCGCTCAATCCGGTCTTCATGATGGCAACCTCCGGCGCGCGCGGTTCGATCGCTCAGGTCAAGCAGCTCGGCGGTATGCGCGGCCTGATGTCGGACCCATCAGGGCGAATTCTCGAGATACCGGTGAAGGCATCGCTCAAAGAAGGCCTCACCGTCCTCGAGTACTTCATATCGACGCACGGCGCTCGTAAGGGTCTTGCAGACACCGCGCTTCGCACGGCGGACTCGGGCTACCTCACGCGACGTCTCGTCGACGTCGCGCAGGACGTCATCGTTCGCGAGGAAGATTGCGGAACGCCGAACGGCATCGTCGTTCGGGACATTCGTTCGGGCAAGGAAATCATCGAGGCTCTTGCCGATCGCATCGTCGGCCGCCGCGCGGCCGAAGACCTGCGAACGGATCCGCGTCGGCCCACGACCGCAATCGTCAAGCGCAACGACGAGATCACCGAGGAGAAGGCAAAGGCGATCGTCGACGCGGGCATCGAGGACGTGAAGATTCGATCGGTGCTGACGTGCCGCTCGAAATACGGCGTTTGCTCTATGTGCTATGGGCGCGATCTCGCCACGAGTGGGAAGGCGGACATCGGTACGGCCGTCGGCATCATCGCCGCGCAGTCGATCGGAGAGCCGGGCACGCAGCTTACCCTGCGTACCTTCCACACCGGCGGCGTCGCGACGGAAGACATTATTACGGGTCTGCCACGAGTCGAAGAGATCTTTGAAGCGCGTAAGCCAAAGGGTCAAGCTGTCGTAACGGAGGAGTCCGGCACCGTTCGCGTGGCGGAGGAGAAGAATCGACGCGTCGTCTTCGTCACGGATGAGTCGGGCGAGGAACACGAGTACGACGTTCCGTACGGCATGCACTTGACCGTGCACGACGGTGAGCGCGTCGAAGCCGGCGATCAACTCAATGAAGGCTCGCTCAACCCGCACGACATTCTGCGCATCAAAGGACAGACCGCGCTGCAGAACTACCTCGTCGAGGAAGTGCAGAAGGTCTATCGCTCGCAGGGCGTCGACATCAACGACAAGCACATCGAAGTAATCGTTCGTTCGATGCTTAGGAAGGTGAAGATCGTCGAAGGCGGCGACACAAACTTCCTTCCGGGACAACTCGTGGAGTCCGCGCATTTCAACGAGCTGAACGAACGCGCGGAAGAGGAAGCCGGGCAGCAGGCGACGGCGTCTCCAGTCTTACTCGGCGTCACGAAGGCGTCGCTTGCGACGGATTCGTTCCTCTCGGCTGCGTCGTTTCAGGAGACGACGCGCGTTCTCACAGACGCAGCGATCAAAGGTAAGTACGACCCGTTGCTCGGCCTGAAGGAGAACGTCATCATTGGCAAGTTGATTCCGGCGGGAACGGGCATGTCGCGCTATCGCCAAGTCGAGATTCAGCCCGAGGGTCAGGACGTGGACGAAGAAGGCAGGTCCCGGACGCAGTTCGACTTCAACTTCGGAGGCATGACTGCCGACGACGCGGCCTTTGCGGAGGTCATGAGCGGCGCCGGCGATGGCGTCAGCCGCTTGATGAATGCGTACGAACGGAACCGCGAGCCGCAGACGGTGCAATACGAAGGCGAGTACGAAGATCACGCCAGCGTGCATGCGCCTCCGAAGAAAACGCAGTACGACCGTATCAAAGGCATCAACCCCGAGGAACTGTAGAACAAGAGCCAACAGTTTGCCCTCGGCGAACCCTCTATTAGTACGAGATGGTCGCCGAGGGCATTTGGACACGATACGTCATACCTGCGTCCACCGTCGGTCGTGCGCGTAGCGGCTCCGACGAGGACGTTGCCGAGCTCATCCGAGCGTCGTGGCCCCATGCCTATCGCATAGCGCGTTCGATCGTGCGTGACCGTTGGCTTGCCGAGGACGTTGCGCAGGAGGCGTGCTCTGCCATCGCGCGAGCGATCGGCGACCTTCGCTCTTCGGCGGCTTTCGGCGTCTGGTTCTACCGCATCGTCGTTCGCACGTCGTTCGAAACGCTCAAGCGTCATGGAAGCGTCGCGGAAGCCGATGAAGTCGCAGTCGTCGAGGACTTGGGAGGTTCGGTTCTCCGCATCGACGTCCTGAACGCCCTCGCAAGGCTCACGCCGCGTCAGCGCGCCGTCGTCGCGCTTCACTACTACGCGGACATGACGAGCCGCGAGATATCGAAGGTGCTTGGCATTCCCGATGGGACCGTACGCTTCCATCTGAGCAATGCGCGCCGCACGCTCGAACATCTTTTGACGGAGCAAGGATATGGAAGAACCTAAACTAGAGAGCCTCTTGCGAGAGGGGCTCGGATTTCCGGTGCCACAAACGCCTCTCGCGAGCATTCGCGCGCGTGCCGATCGCTCCGCGCGACGCCGTCTTCGCGTGGTCCGCTCGACAGCGTTTGGGCTGATAGCCGGCGTCGCGCTTACGTACCTGGCCGTGCACGGCGTCGCTTCAAACGTCGTCCCGCAGAGCAGCGGCGTCGTCGTCGCAACCCCCGCGCCGCTTCCCGCGCCGTCGCCCGAGCTCACGTAGCAATGCTCGCACGAGCCGTCATCGTATGCCTAGCCGCGGTTCTTATGCCTCAACCGGTCTTCGCACGAGCGCCCCAGGCGACATCCCCTATGCCGCTGCGCTGCTCGATTCAGCTCGTGCACGTAAAGCCGTCGAAAAAGGAGA
>JASHPC010000018.1 GCA_030038335.1 Vulcanimicrobiota bacterium | reverse complement strand
GGAGCGCGGTCTCAATGGCGTCGCCGCAAGCGTCGGCTTTCCCGCGATTTTGAAAACGGCGCAAGGCGGATACGACGGAAAAGGGCAGTGGCGCGTTACCTCACTCGACGATGCGCGCAAAGCGGTCGCGAACGCGAATGACGCCGCGCTCGTCCTCGAGCGTGTCGTCGATTTTGCCCGAGAGCTCAGCGTCGTCGCTACACGCGCCTCCGACAACAGCATCGTGGCCTTTCCCGTGGCGGAAAACGTTCACGACGGCGGCATTCTCGACACGACGATCGCGCCGGCAAGAATATCCGACGCGACCGCTCAGCGCGCTCGAGAGATTGCAATACTCATAGGCGGGCGCTTGAAGATCGTCGGCACGTACTGCGTCGAACTCTTTCTCACGCACGATGACGAACTTCTCGTCAACGAGATCGCTCCACGTCCGCACAACAGCGGCCACTTCACGATCGACGCGACGCCGTGCTCGCAATACGAAGAGCACGTTCGCGCGATCTGCGGACTGCCGCTCGCGCCGCCGCGTATGCGCGCGAATGCCGTCATGATGAATATCTTGGGAACCGGAAGCGGCGACAGGCTTGCCGGTGTCGAGCGTCTTCTGGAAGACTCGTCGATCGTGCTCCACGTGTACGGCAAGCGTCACGCGGTCGCGCGAAGGAAGATGGGACACTTTACGATGCTCGTCGATGGTCCGATCGACGAAGCCGTCCTCGCTCGCGCGAAGGCTGCGCGTGCGATGCTCTCTTGGAGTGAAGCCTAGATCGCGTTACCGCCCCAGGCCGCTCGACGTGCGGCCCAGACGTTCCATACGGTGATCGCGATTGGGTCACCATTCTGAATCGAATCTCCATCGGCCGGAAGCGCGCCGGAGAACGCGCTGACGACGATGCTCGAGTCAGACCACGCCGTGAAGCGCAGTTTCGTTAGCGAGGAATGATCGCCGATCAAGAACACCATCGAATGCCCGCTGGACCACGGCTGATACGCGGCATCGACGAGCGTAACGTATCCGTCATTGCTCGTGAAGGGGAGCCGTTGCGGCGGGGGACCGAATCCCGAACCGAAGATCGCGAGGCGTCCGCTCGGTGCGACGACAGCCGAAAGTATCTTTGGTGTACCTAGACGTAACGGCGCGATATTCCCGCCCCATGTCGCGCTCACGTGTGTCGAGGGATTGCGAAGAAAGAGCGAGATGCAGTCGCCCGCGCGCGACGGCAGCGCCCCGACGACGATGTCGCCATCGCTCCAGCGGATGAATCGCAGTGGCACCTCATCACCATCGTATCCCGCCGAGAAGTGCATCGTGGAGTCGTAGACGTGAAGGTGCGAAAGCGTTCCCGTAAAGGCTTGTTTGAACGGCACGTTACCGAAGCCAGTACCACGTATCTCGACGAAATAGTTTTCTGACGTACCGCGAAACTCGACGGAGTCGATCCTGACGGGCGCGAGACCGTCTCCGCTTCGTACCGCGTCGATGACGGAAGCGTGCGTTGCAGCCCAGCCACCCCAACCGCCGGCAAGAATGGCGACGAGAACGGAAGCGGGGATTGTCGCACGCCTCATCGTTGACATCCATCGCGGCCCGTGCGCTGCGAGCAGCTCGGCAGGTTGCACGCCCAGCGCCAGAGCGAGAAGATGGTGCGTTCGCGGACTAACCGGCTTCCCGTTTTCCGCGTCCCAGACGAGACGCATAGCGATTCCCGCGCTCTCTGCGTCGACGCAGCGAGTCTTTTGTGCGAGCGCTCGTTGCGACGTCAAGCCCTGGTCGGTGCGAAGTCGAACGATCTTTGGACCGTCGAGAACAACCAAAAGCGAAACCCTCATCCAAGCGACGTCTCAACGGGAAGACGTCGGTGGGAGTGTTTGAAAGCCAGATTAAGGGCACCTGCCTAAAAAGAGCCATCCCTCGACTACGCGCCTGCGGCGCTACGCTCGGGATGACAGGGGCGCCTGCGGCGCTACGCAGGACGCGACAGGGGCTTGGGAGGCACGTCCGTGTAGGCCATCGGGCGGTCCCACCAATCGTGAGCGCGCCAACGCAGCTCGTCGTCCGTAGGCGGAGGCGGAATGCGCATTTCGAGCGCGCGACCGTAGGCGACGCAGTAGCGATCGATCATCCTTTCTACCGTGAACTCCGCCTCGACGCGCGCGCGACATGCGCCGCGATCGAGAGAAGGCAACTGCGGCACGCGCGCGACAGCGTCGTCGACGGAGTCGCATAAGAACCCGGTGACACCGTGAGAGACGATTTCCGGAATCGAACCCATGCGTGCGCCCAGCACTGGCGTGCCGCACGCCATTGCCTCCACCATCGTGAGCCCAAAACGCTCCGGTCGCGTCGTCATGTGCACGAGTGCGAGTGCGTTGCTCAGCAACTCGTTGCGCGCCTCGCGCTCGACGGCTCCGAGATACTGCACGCGATCGCCGTCGACGTGCGGCTCAACGTGCTCCCTGAAATACTCTTCGTCTTGATGGATCGCCGCGATCTTCAGACGAATGCCGGCGCGCTTTGCGATCTCGATCGCAAGATGCGTTCCCTTTTCAGGATGGAAGCGACCGAGAAAGACGAGATAGTCGCCTGGTTTGTCGTTGAACGAGAACTGCGACGGATCGATGCCATTATACGTCGTGGCAAGGTACGACAGCCCTGGATCGCGATCCGCGTCGCTGATCGAGCAGAAGAAGCTTCGATGCGCGCAAGCATAGTATGCAGCAAGAATCTGCGGCGACGAGAAACCGTGGACGGTCGTCACGAGTGGCGGCAATGGGGTTGCGAGCGCATACGTCATCGGTTTCCAGTCGAAATGATTGTGGATGAGATCGAACTCATCCGCGCGCTTGAAGAGTTCTGCAATGTGCAGCGCCGTGTAGACGTCCACGTTGAGGGCGGGATCCTCGTTGAGGCCGACTGGTACGACCGCCGCGAGTTTTCCGTCAAAATGCGAGTTTTTAGTCGCGAAGAACGTCACGTCGTGACCGCGGCGGCGCATACCTTCCGCCGTGTTGTACGCGATCTGTTCCCACGGACCGTAGCCCTGAGGCGGTGACGGCCACGAGATGGCGGCGAGAACCGCTAGACGCACGCTCCGCCTTTGAACACCTTCTCCACGTCACGCAGTGCGCGCACGTCGCTTCCGACGTCTCGCTTCAAGAGCAGCATGTCGGCAACCTCACCGGGCGCGAGAACGCCGCGATGAAGCCCGATCAGCTCCGCGGCCGTCGAGGTTGCAGCGACGAGTGCTTCCTGCGCGGACATGCCGAGCAGCGTATGCATCAGCTCGACTTCGGACGCGTACGCATCGTGGTAATTGAAGGGAGTGCCTGCGTCGGACCCTCCGGCGATCTTCACGCCGGCGTCGTATGCGCGTTTGACGTTGCGGAGCATCGCTTCGTTGACGTAACGGGCTTTGTCGACGACGTACTGCGGTTGTCCGCCGCCCTCGATGTGCGCGACGATGCACGTCGGCGCCGCGAGCGTGGGCACGAGGTACGCGCCGCGCTCCTTGAAGAGTGCGATGCCTTCGTCGTCGACCATGTGACCGTGTTCGATCGAGTCGATTCCGGCGCGCAGCGCGTTCTTGATACCCTGCGTTCCGATCGCGTGCGAAGCACAACGCAAGCCGTGCCGGTGCGCTTCGGCGATCGCGGCTTCGAGCTCCTCGAACGTCAGCTGCGCGTTTCCGGGAACGGCGCCTTTCGTCATGACGCCGCCCGTCGCCATGAGCTTAATGGCGTCGGCTCCTATCTTCATTTGCTCGCGGACCGCCCTTCGCGCGTCATCGGGCGAGTCGACCTCGCGCGCGATCGGCCAACCGTGGCCGCCGGTCATGACGATCGGCGACGCTACCGCGCGCATCCGAGGACCCGGAATGCGGCCGGCGTCGACTGCATCGCGGACGCTCGGCGAGACACCGCACGAACTTCCGAGGTCGCGGATCGTCGTAACGCCCGCCCGCAGCGCCTTGCAGGCGTTCTCCACGGCGTGGAGCACGCGCTCGTTCTGCGTCGTCGTCGCGTAAAACGTCATGAGGTCTGGTTCGCCGCTCATCTCGAGATGCGCGTGCGCGTTTACGAGACCCGGCGTGACGCACGCAGCAGAATAGTCAGGCGAACCGCCCTCGTCGGCGGCGCGAACTTCGCGTACGAGCCCGCCGTCCACGGCGATGTCGACGTTCTTTCTCGGTTGTGCGAGCGTGCCGTCGTAAAAGATACCTGCGCGGACGATCATGCGGTTCGCGTCTCCCGTGCTTGCGCGGCTTCGAGCGCTTGAAATGCCTTGCTCGTCAAGTCGTGATCGAGCGAGCTGCGAATGAAGCGCGACGCTGCGCGCACTTTCGCGAGATCGACGCCGGTCTCGATACCCATGCCGTGCAGCATGTAGAGCACGTCCTCGGTGCCGACGTTTCCGGTCGCTCCCGGTGCATAGGGACAGCCACCGAGGCCTCCGGCGGAGGCGTCGAAGACATGGACGCCATGTTGCAGCGCCGCATAGACGTTCGCGAGTGCCGTGCCTCGCGTGTCGTGAAAATGAAACGCGATACGTTCGAGCGGGATGACGTCGGTCAGCAGAGGCACGAGTTCGTCCACTTGCGTTGGCACGCCGACGCCGATCGTGTCGCCGACCGAGATCTCGTCACAACCAAGATCGCTCAACCGCACGCAAACGTCGCGCACCATTTCCGGTGTCACGACGTCACCGAACGGCGATCCGAACGCCGTCGAAACGTAGCCGCGCACCCACATGCCGTCTGCGCGCGCTCGGGCAACGACTCCGGCGAAGATGGCGATGGACTCCTCAACGGTCATGTTGATGTTCCGCTTGGTGAACGTTTCCGAAGCGGCTGTGAAAACCGCGATGGCCTCGACACCGCAGGCCTTGGCGCGCTCGTAGCCTCTCATGTTGGGAACGAGCACGGGATAACGAACTCCCGGAGCCTTGCGCATCTTGCGGAAGACCTCTTCGGCATCGGCGAGTTGCGGAATCGCCTTCGGGCTGACGAAGGACGTCGCTTCGATGCAGCGCAAGCCGCTCTCGGAGAGCAGGTCGAGAAACGCGATCTTGTCCTCGGTCGGCACGTTGCGGCGCTCGTTTTGCAATCCGTCGCGCGCTCCGACCTCGACGACGGTCACTCTTTCGGGAAGCACGGTGTCACGAGTTCGCTGTCGCCATCGACTTTGCCCCGGTGAAACGCAAGATGGCGCGAAGCGTATGCGGCCAAACGAGGTCGTTTACGATGAATCCCGTCCACGCGAAGATCACCGGATCGAAGTGGCCGATGAGGTTCATGTGGTTGCAGTGGGGGCCGATGACGTAATGCGTCGCAAAACGGCTTCCCATGGAAGCGGAGTTTCCTTCGACGACCCCGTCTCCCGTGCCGCCGTAGCGCGGTGTTAGAATTCCTGCGACGACGAACGCGCGCGTACCCTCTGGCACGAGCCACGGGTCCCTATCGAGCGTCCACACGTCGCTGCGCGTCCGAGGATCTCGCTCCCAGTGACCGCCCGTACCGTTGAGCCACGCGAGAAAGTCCGACTCGTGCGAAAGATCGTCGATCGCCAAATCGGGAATGCGCAGAAAGTGGACGAGGTATGGAAGGTAGTTGAGCGCGACGCCCATGTTCGGCGTGCCAATCATGATGACCGACTCGATGCCGCTCGCGAGCTGCGGATACGCGCGCAGAAACCCCCGCGCGACGAGTCCGCCGAGCGAATACCCAACGATCGTAATCGGAAACTGCTTTTCTTGCGCGCGCAGATCTTCGACGCACTCCGCAAGACGTTCGATGCGAAAGCGCAGTTTCTCGTAGCATCGCGGCAGCGTGACGCAATCGAAGCCGTACGAGCGGAGCCCCGGAATTCCATTGCGGCCATTTGCGAGCGTCTCGAGATCCTCGGATGGCTCGTCGAAGCCCGGGACCATGAGCATCGTCCGCGATGCAGGCATTAGCCTAGCTCGACGAGCGGCGCACCGCCGGTCACGATCGCTCCCTCACGGACGCGCACGGCGCGCACCGTCGCCGCACGTGGCGACTCTATGCGATGCTCCATCTTCATGGCTTCGAGCACGACGAGCAGTTGATTCGGGGCGACGCTCTCGCCCGTCGTAACGGCGACGCGTACAACGCGTCCGGGCATCGGCGCGGTAATCATTCCGTTCTCCTGCGATGCCGTTCCCGAGCCTTCGCCATGCGCCGGCGGCTTTGCAAACGCGAGGGCGTTCGCGCGCCCGTCGAGATACACGCACATTCCTACCTCATCGAACGCGACGACCCCAGTGACGCTCTCGTCGTCGAGCGTTGCTACAACGTGTGCGCCGCGACGCTGCGCGCAAAGGCGTCCGCTAAGAGCGCCTGAGAGTTGCCATGCGTTTCCGCTCGAGCCGCAGGCACTCGCCCATACGGTGACGCGCTCGCCGTGCGCGTCGAATGCAACCGGTGCGCCGACGCTCCCGACGCGCCATGGCACGCGTCCGTCGAGCAAGCGTTGCGCGACGGCGAGAAGCAGTGCTTTTTTCGACGGCGCCGACGGCGTGAAGATCGACTCGTCGAGCCGCTGCGCAAAGAACGACGTCGAAAGATTGCCTTTACGGAAGGCTTCGTCGCGCGCGATCCATCGCAGCAGCGGAAGATTCGTCCTCAGTCCATCGATCGCGAATGCGTCGAGCGCCGCCTCGATGCGCGCGACGGCCGCGTCGCGCGTTTCGGCATGAGCGACGAGCTTCGCGAGCAGCGAGTCGTAGTCCAAGCCGACGAGGCTTCCTTCGGTCACACCGGCATCGACGCGAACTCCCGGGCCTGCCGGCATCTCCCAACGTGCGATCGTTCCGGAAGACGGCAGCATTGCGTGTGCGGGATCCTCGGCGGTGACGCGCATCTCGAAGGACCATCCGCGCGGCGCGAGCTCCTCCTGGCGAAGCGTCAGCCGTTCACCCGAGGCGATACGCAACTGCCACGCGAGGAGATCGATGCCGTACGCCATTTCGGTGACGGGATGCTCGACCTGCAGGCGCGCGTTCATCTCGAGAAAGTAGTACCTGTTTGCATCGAGCATGAACTCGACCGTTCCGGCGTTGACGTATCCGACGCTGCGCGCCACGCGCACTGCGGCCTCGCCCATCTCCGCGCGCAACGCGGGCGTCAGCGCAACCGACGGCGCCTCTTCGACGACTTTTTGGTGACGACGCTGAATCGAACACTCGCGCTCGCCAACGTGCACGATCGCGCCGTGCGCATCCGCGAGAATTTGGAACTCGATGTGCCTTGGATCGACCAAGTATCGTTCGAGAAGAACCGTGTCATCGCCAAACGCACCAAGCGCCTCGCGTTTCGCGGCTGCCAGCGCTTCACCGAAACCGTCGCTCGACGTTACGACGCGCATCCCGCGCCCGCCGCCACCTGCACTGGCCTTGACGAGTACAGGAAATCCAATACGCTTCGCTTCGGTGTATAGGCGCTGCTCCGATTGCTCCGCGCCGTCGTACCCCGGAACCGTCGGCACGCCGGCGTCGC
Source organism: Vulcanimicrobiota bacterium (assembly GCA_030038335.1). Classification (GTDB taxonomy): domain Bacteria; phylum Vulcanimicrobiota; class Vulcanimicrobiia; order Vulcanimicrobiales; family Vulcanimicrobiaceae; genus Tyrphobacter. The sequence continues at coordinate 10,148 of JASHPC010000018.1, read as the reverse complement.
GCGCGCGCTGCTTCGCTTCGATTTTACTTCCCGCAGCGGCGATCGCTTCGGGCGGCGGTCCAACGAAGACGAGGCCAGCGTCGCGCATGGCTTGCGCGAACGACGCGTTCTCAGAGAGAAAACCGTAGCCGGGGTGAACGGCGTCGGCCTTCATCGCGCGCGCTGCTTCGACGATCGCCGGGATGTGTAGATACGACTCCATTGCCGGTGCTGGGCCGACGCAACGCGCATCGTCGACGAATTGAAGGTGATACGCGCGTTCGTCGGCCTCTGAATAGACGCCGAGCGGCGCGACGCCCATCTCGCGCGCGCCGCGCGCGATCCTCACGGCGATCTCGCCGCGGTTCGCGATGAGAAGCCGTCGAATCATTCCGCGAACGTTGCGCTACGCCGTTCGAGAAACGCTCGCAGGCCTTCCTGGCCTTCCTCACTCGTTCGCAGTCGCGCAATCGCTTGCGCGGTAACGTCGCGCGATGCATCGTACGACGCGGAGCGCACCTTCGCGATGAGTGCCTTAGCGGCGGCCATCGCGTGCGGACCTGCAGAACGCAGCTCGCGCAAGACACTATCCACCGACGAGTCGAGCTCCGCCGCAGCGACGACTGCGTGCGCGAGGCCGATCTCCCGTGCGTGCGCTGCGTCGAAGCGTCTTCCGGTGAGGAAGAGCGCACGCGCGTGCGAAGCGCCGATCTTCGGAAGCACGAATGGCGAGATGACCGCAGGAATTATTCCAAGCTTGACTTCGGTGAATCCGAATATGGCATCGTCGGCCGCCACGACGACGTCGCAGACCGCGACGAGACCCGCGCCGCCGCCGATCGCCGCTCCTTGAACCCTTGCGACGACGGGCTTCGTGCAACAGTCGATCGTGCGGAACATGTCGCTCATCGCTTCCGCATCGGCGACGTTTTCGTCGTAGGAGAGGTCGAGTGCCGCGCGCATCCAGTTGACGTCGGCTCCGCCGCAAAAGACGTGCCCTTCGCCGGCAAGCACGATCGCCCGCACGTCGGGCGCTGCGGAAAGCTCGGCGAACGTCGCGCGCAGCGCCGCGATCAGCTCTGCGTTAAAGGCATTGCGAACGCTCGGGCGAGTCAGCGTGACGCGGGCGACACCATTCTCGACGGCGCGGTGAAGGACTTCGGGCACGAACCTGCGCTTCGTCCCCCTGCCCGATTCCGCCTGGATGACGTATACTGGTGGCGCCATGCGGCGGGCACGCTATCGGTACACGCGCACGATACGCATAAGTCATTGGCTCTGGGCCATCGCTTTTGCGGTGCTCGTCTCCAGCGGTTTGCAGATATTCAACGCGGCTCCGTACCTCGACGCATCGGATGCAACCAACCCGGCGCGCCGCGTGCTCTCCATCGACTCACCGCAGGACGGCGTCGGAACGACGACGATCTTCGGGCACACGTTCACGACGACTGGATGGCTCGGGTGGACCGGGGACGGCTTCGGCGGCGCAACGGCGCGCGCGTTTCCTCCGTGGATCACCATTCCGTCGTATCAAGACCTTGCAGACGGGCGCCGCTGGCATCTGTTCTTTGCCTGGATCGCGATCGTCTGTTGGATTGCGTGGCTCGTCTCGAGTGCGATCCACGGTAGTCTCCGCAAGATCGTGCTGCTTCCGCGTGACGTCCCCCAACTTTGGCCGATGCAGGCATACTATCTGCACCTTCGGAAATCGCCGCCTCCGTACGACGTCTACAATCCGCTGCAGAAGGCGGCGTATTCGCTCGTCATGTTCGTCGTTGCGCCAATCGTCGTGCTAACGGGCCTCGCGCTCTCGCCCGGCATCGACGCAGCACTGCACCCGCTGACCATCGCCTTGGGAGGCCGCCAGTTCGCGAGGCTGTGGCACTTCGTAGGAATGTGCGTGTTACTCGCGTTCTTCGCAGTGCATCTCTTCCAAGTCGCCACACAAGGCGTCGTCAATCAGATGCGCTCGATGGTCACCGGATGGTTTGCGGAGAAGCCAGTGGCGAAATCGTGAAACGCCGAATCTTCATCGCCAGTACGGCTTCCGCGACGTTGACGGGATGCGGCGCCATCGGAACGGCGCTCAACAACAACGCCGGCGTACGCAGTATTTTGGGCGCGGCGGAGCCGTTCGACTACGCGCTCATAGGGGGCGATCATCGCGCTCGCGAGTATCCAAAATCCGACATCGCACCGGTCTTTCGCACGAACGGATTCCCCACTCCGACGGATTCCGCGTATCGCGCGCTCACTGCGTCGCACTTCGCGGCCTATCGACTTCTCGTCGACGGCGCCGTCGAACGGCCCCTCGCGCTGCGCATGACCGATATCGCGCGCTTTCCGCAGACGACGCAGATAACGCGTCACGACTGCGTCGAAGGCTGGAGCGTCATTGGCGAATGGAGCGGCGTTCGCTTGTGGCATGTCATCGCAGCCGCCGTGCCGCAGCACGACGCGCGCTTCGTCGTCTTTCATTGCATGGATCGCGACGACATGGGTGTGCACTACTACGAGAGCCTCGATTTGCATCAGGCGCGCTATCCTCAGACGCTGCTCGCAACGCATCTGAACGGAAAGATTTTGGATCCCGATCACGGAGCGCCGGTGCGCTTACGCGTGCCGACGCAGCTCGGGTACAAGAGCGCAAAATGGGTGAAGCGAATCGAGATCATCGGCTCGCTCTCTCGCATTGCGGGCGGCCACGGTGGCTATTGGGAAGACCAAGGATACGAGTGGTACGCGGGCATTTGACCGCGTAGCGCCCACCTACATCCGGAAGACGCCGAACCGCGTCGGCATCGGAGGCTCTTGTGCGGCTGCGTCAAGGCCGAGCGCGATGACGCGCCGCGTGTCGAGCGGATCGATGATTCCGTCGTCCCACAGACGCGCAGTCGAGTAGTACGGACTGCCTTCCCGCTCGTATTTCTCCAGGATCGGCGCTTCGAACGCTTCCTTTTCGGCCTTGCCCATCTCGCCTTTGACGGTGGAGAGGACGCTCGCTGCTTGGCGACCTCCCATGACGCTGATGCGTGCATTTGGCCACATCCAGAGCTGGCGCGGCGAGTAGGCGCGTCCGCACATACCGTAGTTTCCCGCGCCGAAACTTCCGCCGATGATAACGGTGAACTTCGGAACTTCGGCGCACGCGACCGCCGTAACGAGCTTCGCGCCGTCCTTCGCTATGCCGCGGTTTTCGTATTCCTTTCCGACCATGAAACCGCTGATGTTCTGCAGGAAGAGCAGCGGGGTTCCGCGTTGGACGCACAGCTCGATAAAATGCGTACCCTTGAGCGCGCTCTCACTGAAGAGGATGCCGTTGTTCGCGACGATGCCAACCGGGTGACCCTCGATGCGAGCGAAACAACAGACGAGCGTCGTTCCGTATCGCGCTTTGAACTCGTGAAACTCAGAACCGTCGACGATGCGCGTGATGACGTCGCGAACGTCGTAGCCGTAACGCGGATCGACCGGCACGACGTCGTACAGTCCTCGCGGGTCGACCTTTGGAAGAACCGGATCGACGCGGTCCCACGGCGGCAAACGGTCTGGGCGCAGCTGACGGACGATGTCGCGCACGATCGCAAGCGCGTGGGAGTCGTCGTTCGCGAGATGGTCTGCGACGCCGGAGATGCGCGTGTGCACGTCGCCGCCGCCAAGCTCTTCTGCGGAGACTTCCTCGCCCGTCGCCGCCTTGACGAGCGGTGGCCCGCCAAGAAAAATCGTGCCAGTTCCTTTTACGATGACCGTTTCATCGCTCATCGCCGGAACGTATGCGCCGCCTGCCGTACACGACCCCATGACGGCAGCGATCTGGGTGATGCCTTTGCTCGACATGCGCGCCTGGTTGTAGAAGATTCGTCCAAAGTGTTCGCGGTCGGGAAAAACGTCGGCTTGAAGCGGCAAGAAGGCTCCGCCCGAGTCGACGAGATAGATGCACGGCAGAAAGTTTTGCTCGGCGATTTCCTGTGCGCGCAGATGTTTTTTTACCGTCATCGGATAGTAGGTGCCGCCTTTGACGGTCGCATCGTTCGCGACGATGACGCAACGCTTCGACTCCACGATGCCGATGCCGGCAATCATTCCCGCCGCGGGAGAATCGCCTTCGTACATGCCGTACGCGGCGAGTGCGCCGATCTCGAGGAAATCCGAGCCAGGATCGAGCAGCGTGTCAACTCGCTCTCGCGCGGTCATCTTTCCACGCGATCGATGCCGTTTCGTTGCGTCTTCACCACCGCCGGAGCGCGCTTCGCTAAGCCGATCTCGAAGTTCGGTGACGAGCCGCTCCATGTGCGCCGCGTTCCTTTTCGTATCCATTAAAGCTTAACGAACAATTCCAATGAACGAATCGTTAGACCTGCACGACGGACTCTCGCATATCGCGGCGCGACGCGATAGACTACCGTCATGATTGCGGCCTCAGCGCAAGCTCCCGGAATAGACGTTGCCGGCGTGTTGCGTCCTGAGGGCGCGCTCGATGACGCAACCGCGCTGCAGCCGTTTCACGGCGCGCTCGATGCTCGCCTTGCGGCACACCTTCTTCGACGCGCCGGTTTCGGCGGAACGCCCGACGACATCCGCCGATATGCTGCTATGCCGGTCTCGGACGCAGTCGAGAGCCTCGTGCGCTTTCCTTCCTCGTCCGTGCAAGCGCCTATATCGGCGGTCGGATTTCCCGCTCTGCTTGCGGAGTATGCGCCACAGGGCATTCGCGGGCTGAGCGGCGACGCGCGCCGTCAGGCGCTTGCGAGCATTCGCAAAGAGGAAGTGCGCGACGTCGCGGAGTTGCAGCTGTGGTGGCTGCAACAGATGCTGACGACGCCCGCGCCGCTGCAAGAGAAGATGACGTTCTTCTTTCACGAGCACTTTACGACCGCGGCCGTTCAGAAGGGCGTTACGCCGTCGATGGTCTACGTTCAGAACGCGCTCTTCCGCTCCCAAGCGCTCGGCAATCTGCGCGAGTTGACGCGCACCGTCGCCAAAGATGCGGCGATGCTGCTCTATCTCGACAATGCGACGAACGTCGCGGCGCATCCGAACGAAAACTTCGCGCGCGAGCTGATGGAGTTGTATACGCTCGGCGTCGACGCGTATAGCGAAGAAGACGTGCGTCAGTCGGCGCGCGCGTGGACCGGGTGGCGCTTCAACAGGATGACGGAGACGGTCTTCTTCCAGCCACGGCTGCACGACTACGGAACGAAGACGTTTCTCGGGCAGACCGGCAACTTCGACGGCGACGACGTCATCAACATCATCTTCCAGCAGCCGAAGTGCGCCAGGTTCTTCGCGCGCGAGCTGTTGGCGCTCTTCGTCTACGATGATCCCGAGCCCGCGCTCATCGGCGGTGTCGCATCGATGCTGCAGCGCCACGAGTACGAGCTCGCCCCAGTCGTCTCCGCAATTCTCCGCAGCAATGTCTTTTATTCCGATCGAGCATATCGCGCGCTCGTCAAGACTCCGGTCGAGTTCGTCGTCGGCACGTACAAAGCATTGGGCGTTGACAGCATCGATCGCAGTGCGCTTCCTGCGTTGCGCGCGATGGGACAGGTACTCTTCTACCCGCCCAACGTCGCCGGATGGCCGGGCGGTGCAAACTGGCTGACGAGCCAAATGATGATCGCGCGACAGAACTTCCTCGCGGGGCTGGTCAACGCGCAGGTGATGAACGCCTCTACGTGGCTTGACAACGTGCCGATGGATCCGGCGCAGGCGACGCACGCGCTCGTCACGTCGCTGCTGCAAGACGACGCGTCACCGTCGTCGTACGCGCAACTCAAGGGATACCTCGCGGGTGCGGGCGTCTCCGCGCTTGCGATGCTCAACGTCGAAAACTTCCAAGAGCGCATTCACGGAGCGGCATACTTGACCATGGCAATGCCGGCGTTTCAGCTATCATGAAGCGAGGGAGATTTCTCGTTGGCAGCCTTGCGGGCATTTCGGTGGTCGCAAACGCGGATCACGTCTTCGCGCGTGCACTTGCCGCGGCACCGTTGCCGGGATTGCCGGGCGCCGACGATCGCTGTCTCGTGCTCGTGAATCTGCAGGGCGGAAACGACGGTCTCAACTGCGTCGTTCCGCACGGTGATCCAGACTACTATCGTTTGCGGCCATCGCTCGCAGTCTCGCCGAGCGCCGTTCTCGCGATCGACTCGCAACTCGGACTCAATCCGAGCATGACCTCGTTCAAAGCGCTCTACGACAAAGGCATGGTCGCGATCGTCCAAGGTGTCGGCTATCCGAACCCGGACCACTCGCACTTTCGCTCGACCGAGATTTGGCAGACGGCGGCACCCGAGCGCTACGAGCATACTGGCTGGATCGGCCGCTATCTCGACGCTGCCGCTCTCCCAAAGGATAACTTATTCAACGGTGTTTCGCTCGCTCCGATACTTCCTGAAGTCATGGTCGGAATGACCGTCGACGTTCCCGCAATCGCGAGCGAGGCTGCGTACGGACTGCGCATCGACAGGAACGCAGCGCAGCGCACCGAGTACGCGACCCTCGTCCGAGACGAACGCCTTCCGTTCGCGTCGCCCTATCTGGCGCGCGTCATGGAGATCGAAGACCGCTCCCAGCGTGGATCCGAAGAGCTGCCTCGACTCCTTGCCGGCTACACGACCAACGCTTCGTATCCGGCGACGCCACTGGGGCGCAGTCTCGCGCTCGCGGCGCAGATCGTGGGAAGCAACATCGGAACGCGCGTGCTCTACGTGCAGCACGGCTCGTTTGACACGCACGTCAATCAAGTGGCGGTGCAAAATCGTCTGCTTGGCGAGTTTTCGGATGCGATCAAAGCCTTCTACGACGATCTCGCTGCGCACGGCAACGATAACCGCGTCCTGACCATGACCTTCAGCGAGTTCGGGCGCCGCATTGAAGAGAACGCGAGCGGTGGCACCGATCACGGCGAGGCTTCGCCGCTCTTCCTCATCGGCGGCGGCACGAAGAGTGGAGTTTACGGCAGCTCGCCTGATCTCACCGCGACGAACATGGGCAACGTGCGTTTCACGCTCGACTTCCGCAGCGTCTACGCAACGGTGCTCGAGCGTTGGCTCGGACGTCCGTCGTCCGGCGTGCTTCAAGGCACATTCGACCAGATTACGGCCCTTAGCTAAGCCGACTTTCCGCGACGCGGTTTCGTGCCCGGCTCTTGCACCGGCACGCTCTGCGGGGATGGAACTTCCGGCCGAGGGAGCGTCGATGCGTTGCGCTCGGCAACGGCCAACGCAACTTCCGTTTCGGGAAGCGTCGGGATCGACAGGTCGGGCGGCGCTCCAAACCCAAAGGCGGTGGTGAGATCGCCGCATGTCTCTCGGCGCCACTGTGTGAGATTGGGAACCTCGACGCCGAATCGCGCTTCGAGCAGTTGCAGCGTCGACGTGTGATCGAACGTGTCACCGCAGACGTACCCGCCGCGCGAGTATGGCGAGATGACAATGCACGGTACGCGAAATCCGAGGCCGATATTCTGCATCGCCACGAACTCGTCGCGCGTGTGAGGCGGCGGTGAAGGAGGATGCACGTGGTCGAAGAGGCCGTCGTTTTCATCGTAGTTGACGATCACCGCCGACTTCGCCCAGAGCGTGGGATTCGTCCAGAGCTCTTCCAGGATCTGCCGCATGTAGTTTGCACCCTGTGCCGGGAGGTATGCAGGATGCTCGCACTGTTCGGCGTGCGCGACGATCCACGTGACTTGCGGCACGTTTCCCGTGTGCAGGTCGTCGAGAAAGCTCGCGAACGGTCTTCCCGTTAGCGCTTTTTGCCGAAGCGCCGGCGCCTGATACGTTGGAAAGTAACGCAGAATGTCGAGCAAGTAGTCGTCTTCCATGTCGTAAAAGACTTGCCACGAGACGCCTGCGCGCTCGAGTGCCTCGGGATACGTTTCCCACGTGTACTGCTTGTCGCCACGGACCGCCGCATTATCGATCACGGGTCCTCCGTGCATGCCGCCGGGATCGATCGACGCGCTCCAATGATAGAGCCGGTTGGGATACGTCGGGCCGAGCACCGAGCAAAAATATCCGTCGCAGATCGTGAATGCATCGGCGAGCGCGTAATGGAACGGGAGATCCTCACGCGTGTAGTATCCCATCGTCAGCGGTCCGCTGACGCCGTTGATCGCGCGGTGCGCGGGAACGAAGTTGTCCATCGCGCCGCCGTTGTACGACGCGTGCTGCGCACCCCACGCGTGGCTCAGATCGTGCAAGCGCTGCGCATTGGTCGTCAATGTGTTGAGACGGAAGGGCAGTTCGTAGCCGTCGCGATTTCCCGGATCGGGTTGATAGAATACCGAACGGCCGCTCCGCAGCCGCATGGCATTCGGATCATCGAAGCCGCGAACGCCGCGCAGCGTTCCGAAGTAGTGATCGAAAGCGCGGTTCTCTTGCATCAGGATAAAGAAGTAGTCGATGTCCTTGAGGCTCGATGCAGGCGTCTCGGCTTGCGCGATCGCTTGGGTGCCGAGCGCCGCTGCTGCCGCCGATGCGGCGCTGGTTTTTAGGAAATCGCTGCGCGAGATACTCATAATCCGGGCTTTACCAAAAGCGAGGGAAATCTTGCCGAGCGGTTCGAAGCCGATTCAACATGAACGCTCGACGTATGGCAGTATCCGCGCTCCTCGTGCTCGTGCTTGCGATCCCGGCCGTCGCGACGGTTCCGACCGGCTCCACGGCGCCGACGAGCGCTTCGCAGATTCCCAATCTCGACGCCGTGAAGGCCGAAGTCATCGCCTATTACACCTCTGGCAACTACGAGCGTGAGGCTTCGTCCGTCACGCGCGCTGCAACGGCGTTCGTGGACGAGCAGTTGCGCCATCATCCTCGCAAGCCGGCCGTCGTGCTCGATATCGACGACACGGCGCTCTCAGACTACGGCTACGAATCGTCGCACGACTTCGGATACGATGATGCGTCGTACAATCGCGACATCGATGCCGAGGCGTTCCCCGCGATTGCTCCGACGCTCGCGTTCGTCAAGCACGTGCAGCGCGAGGGTGTCGCGGTCTTCTTTATTACGGGGCGTCGCGTACCGCAGCGAGCGGTCACCATCGGAAATCTGATGCGCGTCGGTTATCCGAAGCCCGCCGGCCTCTATCTGCGTCCAGTCAGCGATCACAGGCACTCGATCATTCCTTTCAAGTCGCATGCGCGCGCCGAGATTCAGGGCCTTGGGTACACGGTGCTTCTCAGCATCGGCGATCAATGGAGCGACCTTCGCGGCGGGCACGCGGAGCGCGACTTCAAGTTGCCCAACCCGATGTATCTCATTCCTTAGGCGCCCAGAGAGGGAAGCGCGGCGCTTCCGCAAATAGGCGGGCCTATGAAAAAGTTAGGCACGCCTAAAAAGAGAGCAAGGCGTGGCAAACTTGCGGCTCTCATCGGGACCGGCGCATTCGTCGCCGGCCTCGTGCCGCAGGGAGCCCGCGCGGTTGCGTCGCAGGCACCGCGCCGGGTAGGCCAAGCGCCGACCTCCGTCCAAGGCGCTGCCTCCACCGCGCTCCCGCGAGCCCTTTCGATAGCGGCGCAACCGATCGTCGAGGCGCTGAAGCGTTTTTCGGATGCCACGGGCATCGAGGTAATTTACGACGCTGCCGAGCTTCACGGTTTGATGAGTCGCGCGGTCGACGGAAAAATGACTCCTCAGCAGGCGCTTCGCGTGCTCCTGAGCGGCACGCCGCTTACGTTTCAGTTCGTCGACGCGCGAAGGGTGCGGGTTGCGCGCGCGGCCGTGATCGCGCGCGTGAGCATCAATGGCGAACCGCGCAGCACGATGTCGAAACTTCCCGCGACGTTGCTGCGAACGCCGCAAACGGTGATAACCGTCTCGAGCGACGTGCTCTCCCAGCGTAACGTGTCGTCGCTTGCCGACGTGATGCGCAATGTCAGCGGCATCAGCCTTTCTGCGGGCGAGGGTGGCGCGCAGGGCGACGCCATGACGATTCGCGGCTTCACGTCTGCGGGCGATCTCTATCTCGATGGCGTTCGCGACTTCGGTGAGTACTATCGCGATCCGTTCGACTTGGAGAGCGTCGAAGTCGTCGAAGGACCGTCGTCGACGATCGTCGGCCCTGGTTCCGCTGGCGGTTTCGTCAATCAAGTGAGCAGGAAGCCGCAGCTGCAGCCGATCGGAAACTTCGAGGCGACCGGCGAAACGAATGACGGCGAGCGTTT
>JASHPC010000178.1 GCA_030038335.1 Vulcanimicrobiota bacterium | reverse complement strand
CTCGTGCCGCACTTCAATCAACTCTTCTCCGACACCGGCAAAACGACGTATCAAATGACGTACTTGCACAACGGACGTTACGTCGCCGTGATCTACGACCAGAAAGCGCTCGGCCTCCGTCACGCGGATCGCATTTACATCATGAACAATGCGAACGAACGCCTGAAAAAGGTAACGGGCTAGGCCAGCACTCCGTGTACGCGTAGAAACTCGAGTACGAGCGAGAGCGCCTGACGAGAGGCGCTCTCGTTGTACGAGGGCCGCTCGTCGCAGTTGAAGCCGTGGTCAGCTTTCGAGAAGACGACTTGCACGTGATCGCGTTTCGCCGCGGTGAGCGCATCGGCGACGGCGCGGTACTGGTCGGGGCCGACGTGCGCGTCGAGGCCGCCCCAGAACATGAGGATCGGGCCGTGCTGTTTGCTCGCGCGGTCAAGCATGTCGGGAGCGATGCCGCCGCCGTAGTACGAAACTGCGGCCGCGAGCGGAAGTTCGGCGTTGGCCAGGTACGCGCAGCGACCACCCATGCAATAGCCGACGGCGGCGATTTTTTCCGGCGCTATCTTCGCATCGTTGCGTAGCCAATCGTACGCAGCACGGATGTCGGCGAGTAAGCCTTCCGGCGTAAGCGCCGCCATGTGCGGGCGGATCGCATCGAAGTCGCTGTAGCTCCCTTCGAAGCCAGCAGGCGCGGAGCGGTGAAAGAGCTCGGGCGCGATCGCCGTAAAGCCGCGGTCGGCGTACCGCTGCGTGACGTTGCGAATGTGATGGTTGACGCCGAATGCCTCTTGCAAGACGAGCAAGCCTGGGCCGGAGCCACCGCTCGGCCGCGCGACGACGGCCTCCATGGAGGTACCGTCTGAAACCTTTAATGTTACGCGTTCCATGCATTCACGCTATCACAGCGAGTTTTATGCGGGCAAGCATACAACCAAGGCATGAACCTAAGAGCACTCATCCTTCTTCTCGCCTTCGCGACCGCACCGGCGGTCGCATTCGCCCAATCCGCGCCCGCGCCGGCGGCATCTGCCGCTCCGGCGGCCCCCGCTGGACCCCATGGCTGGCAGGGTCATCGCATGCAGCTCACGCCCGCGCAGCGCGCCGCGTTCAAGCGCGTCGCCATGCAGATGCGTCAGATTCACGAATCGACGCGCGCCAAGATGCTTGGCTCGCTCTCGGCCGCGCATCGCGCACTCGTCGCGCACGTCGTGGGATCGCTTGCGATCTCGCCCAGGCCGAACGTACGCGCTGCGATCGCGCAGATCGACGCTTCGCTGAGCGCATCTGAACGCAACGCGATTCTCGCGGAGCAGCGTTCGGAGATGGCGCAAGTGCGGGCGCTGCACGCGCAGCTTCGCGCACAGTTCGAGCGCGACCACCCGCAGATGCACGCGCGCATGCACGGGCATCACGCTCCGACGGCAGGCGGCGTTCTTCTCCGCACGCTCCTTACGGGGCACGGTCGACCGCAGCGCTAACTGCCCTCGTAAGCACGGCGAAGGGCGTCGAGGTCCAGCTTCTTCATTTGAAGCATCGCGCGCATCGCGCGCTCGGATCCCTCTTCGTCCTCGCCGTGTAGATAGTCGGTCGTGCCTTTGGGCACGAGATTCCACGCGAAACCGTAGCGGTCTTTGAGCCACCCACACTGGATAATCTCGCCGCCTGCGGCGAGTTTGTCCCACAGCGTATCGAGTTCTCCTTGCGTGTCGCATGTGACGAAGAGTGCGATACCGCCGCGCGGCGGCGTGGGGTCTGACGACGCATCTCCGACGGCGGTGCCGTTGAGTCCCATGAACTCTTGGCCGGCGAGCGTGAACTCTACCATCATCGCGTCGCCCTTCTTGCCCGGGCCGGATTCACCGTACCGGCTGATCTTGTCTATCCTCGAGTCTTCGAAGAGCCCGACGTAAAAATTTGCGGCTTCTTCGGCTTCATTGGCGAACCAGAGAAGCGGAGTGATTTTCTGCTCGATTGTAGCCACGACGTCTCTCCCTGTGTCAACGACGCTAACCGCACGAGCGTACGCGGTTCATCACGATAGCTCAGCGTTCCCGCGCTTCATCGCGTCCCTCGACTTCGCGATTGCTTCGCAGTCGCTACGCTCGGGATGACAAAGTGGCGATGCGCCACCTTTTACGCGCGCGCGAAGGCCTTGCGTAGCTCGTCTTTCGCGCGTTTCAGCGTGCGGAGCCGGCTCTTGGGCAGATTTTTTCCTGCGCGATTGATGTAAAACGTGAGCATCGACATCGCCGATTGCTAGGTGCTTCCTTTGCGGCGCTTGCTGTGCTCGGTGACGTTCTCAGACCAGCGCTTTGCAGGCATGCTATCGTCGTGTACCCGCGAAACACGCCGTCGGAACGGAGGTACCACCACTGTGAGACGCCTGCCGGCGATTTTTTCTACCTTGGGCCTCGCGCTCGTCTTCCTTGGATATGGCGTTTCGGACGCCATCCCAGGCCCTGGACCAGCGCTCGCGACGCATCCGTGCGTGGAGGGGAAGAGCAAGGTCGCGGCAATCTGCGGCACGTTCCGAGTCTACGAGAATCGCTCGACGAGGCGCGGCAGGACGATCGCGCTGCATTTCATCGTCCTCAAAGCCCAGCATCCGAACGGTCGCGCCATCTTCTTCAACCCTGGCGGGCCCGGTGGACTCACGAACATCTACGCCGGCGCGTTCGCGGATGGCGACGTCTTCAGGCCGCTTTGGGTGTTGCGCTCGCGGTACGACATCCTGCTCGTCGACAATCGCGGAATGGGCGATTCCCACCCGCTCGATTGCAACAGCATTTACAACGAGCGTGATCCCGCGCCGTATTTTCTACAGCTTTGGCCAAGTGCCGCGCTGAAAGCCTGTCGTGCACGTGATGCGATGACGAGCGACCTGAGTCAATACACGACCGGCAATGCCGTTGACGATCTCAACGATCTGCGCACGGCACTCGGTTATCGCAAACTCGTCTTCGCGACCGGGTCGTACGGCACGTATTTCACGCTCGTCTACATGCGGCGCCATCCATCGAGCGTCGAGAGCGCGGTTCTCGACGGCGTCGCGCCACCGCATTTGCTGATCGTTCCGCTCGAGGATGCGTACGGAGTGCAACTCGCGATGAACGACGTGATCTCCGAGTGCGCGCAGGAAGCAGCGTGTCACGCGCATTTTCCGAATCTGGCGACGCACTTTGCGGCGCTCGTGCAACGATTCGCTCACGGACCCGTGCTGATTACGATTAGGAACAGCAGCACCCACAAGATGCAGCGCGTGCGGCTATCGTTGGAAGTCTTTGCCGACCGGTTACGGCAAATGCTGTACGACGAAGACAGCGCTGCATACGTTCCGGTCATCGTCGAAGACGCGTATCGCGGAAACTACGTGCCGCTCGGTGCGTTGGTCGACTCCGTGACGCTCGGCATCGTTTCCGTTTTGGATACGGGAGCTAACTTGTCATACTCGTGCGCCGAGCAACTGCCGTTCATTACGGAGGCGATGGTTGCAAGAACGAGTGCGAACTCATTCCAAGGCGACACGCGCGTACGCGCTGAGCAGGAGGCCTGCCGCATATGGAACGTGCGGCCCGTTTCTGCGTCGGAGGATGCGGTCGTTCGCAGTACCCTTCCG
>JASHPC010000177.1 GCA_030038335.1 Vulcanimicrobiota bacterium | reverse complement strand
ACACGTGCTTCGCACGCTACGCTCGGGGTGACAACAGGTTGGTTCCGGTCATCGCAGGCGGAATGGGCAAGTCTTCGAGTGCGAGCAGCGTTGGCGCTACGTCGCCGAATTTTCCTTCTCCAGGCGCGAACTTTGCGTGAAGGTCCTTGGCAACGAGAACGAACGGAACTAGGTTCGTCGTGTGGGCCGTGAGTGGATCGCCGTTTTCGTCGATTTTGTCCTCGGCGTTGCCGTGGTCTGCTGTAATTGCCAGAAGACCACCCGCGCCGAGAACGGCGTCGCTCAGACGCCCGAGCTGCGCGTCGAGCACGTCGATTGCCTCAATCGTCGGATTCCACTTGCCCGTGTGACCGACCATGTCGGCGTTGGCGTAGTTCATCACGATCGCATCATACGTCCCGTGCTGAACTGCGCCAACGGCAAAATCGGTGATCTCCTTGGCTCGCATCGCTGGCGCGAGATCATACGTTGGAACGCTGCGATCCGAGGGAACGAGCTCGCGGTCCTCGCCGGGTAGCGCCTCTTCTCGGCCGCCATTGAAAAAATACGTGACATGCGCGTATTTCTCGGTCTCCGCGAGGCGCAACTGGCGCAGGCCGGCGCGCGAAATAACGTCGCCGAGCGTGTCGCACTGCGGCCTCGGTCCGAAGAGCACCGGATTCGTGTACGTTTCATCGTACTTTGTCATCGTCGCGAAGAGTCCGTCGCGCCAGCGCCCTGCGTCGAAACCCGGATCGTTCGAACGCACGTCGGCCCCGCCGGTACGCAGCGCGGCATCGAACGAGCACGTGAGCTGACGTGCGCGGTCAGGGCGGAAGTTGAAGAAGATGCAGGCGTCGCCGTCGCGCACCTCAACCGTTTCGCCAACAATTGTTGGCTGCACGAACTCGTCGTCCTCGCCGCGCGCGTACGCATCATCCACCGCTGACGAAGCGCTCCCTGCATGAAACGTGGAGCGTCCGTGCGCGAGCATGTCGTACGCTCTCTCCGTGCGGTCCCAGCGGTTGTCGCGATCCATCGCATAGTACCGCCCGGTAATCGTCGCGATGCGTCCGGCTTTGCCGCTCGCGAGATACGCCTCCGTTTGCGCGACGTACTGATGCGCCGAACGCGGAGGCACGTCGCGGCCGTCGAGAAAGGCGTGTACCGCAAAGGAAACCGAAGCCGCCGCTGCCGAGTCGACGAGCGCAAAGAGATGCGTAAGCGAGCTGTGCACGCAACCGTCGGAGAGTAGACCCATGAAATGCACGCGACCGTCGTTTTTCTTCGCATGCTCGAGTGCGGCACGAAGCGTTGCATTCTCGGCAAAAGCACCGCTTGCGATGTCGGCGTCTATGAGCGTTACGCCTTGCGGCACGATGCGACCGGCGCCGAGATTGAGATGCCCAACCTCGCTATTGCCCATAATGCCTTTCGGCAGTCCCACCCACTCACCCGAGGCGTGCAGCGACGCGTGCGGGTACCGCGCAAGCAACGCGTCCCAATACGGCGTCCTCGCTGCGGCGATCGCGTTGCCACGCACGTCGTTTCGGCAACCCCACCCGTCAAGAATGGCGACGACGAGCGGACGCCATCTCACGGGCGCGCCTCACCTGCGATCCGTACGAGCAGCGCAAAGGACTGCGCGTCGAGCGATGCGCCGCCGACGAGGCCGCCGCAACAACGTGGCATTGCCATGTACTGCGCGAAGTTTGCCGGCGAAACGCTTCCGCCGTAAAGCACGGGAACGTCGTCGAGCCCGGCAACGCTCGCGCGAATCACGTCGATAACGCGCGCGGCTTCTGTTGGGTCGCAGTTGCGCCCAGTTCCAATCGCCCAAACCGGCTCGTACGCGATGACGATTTCGCTGAGCCGTTCGCGTGTGACGCCTTCGAGCGCAGCGCGCGTCTGCACCGTGACGCGTTCGTCGGTCTTTCCTGAGTCGCGCTCGTCGCCCGTCTCGCCGACGGCGACGATTGGACGCAGTCCGTGCGCGAGAGCGGCTTGCGTTTTCTTGCGAACGTCCTCGTCGGTCTCGCCGAAGTAGCGACGTCGCTCCGAGTGTCCGACGATGACGTAACGAACGCCGAGATCGAGCAGCATCGGCGGCGAGATCTCTCCTGTGAAGGCGCCAGAATCTGCCCAGTAGACGTTCTGCGCGCCAAGCGCGACGTCGTGCTCCGCAATCGCGTCGCGAACCGGCGCGAGCGACGTGAACGGCGGCGCCAGAACGACGTCGACGCTGCGTTTCGCGCGATAGGGCGGCATCGAAAGCACGTCGACGATCTCACGCGCGAGCCGAGCCGCCTGCGTTGCGGTCTCGTTCATCTTCCAGTTCCCGACGACGAGCGTGCGCATCGCTTACCTACTGCAACGCGGCGACGCCGGGAAGCGTCTTGCCTTCGAGAAACTCGAGCGTCGCGCCGCCGCCCGTCGAGACATGGGTCATGCGATCGGCGAACCCGAGCAGGTGTGCAGCTGCGGCCGCGTCGCCTCCGCCAACCACGCTCGTCGCGCCGCCGGCCGTGGCAGCCGCGATCGCGTCACCAACCGCCTTCGTGCCCGCGCGATAGGCGGGCTTTTCGTAGACTCCCATCGGGCCGTTGAAGACGATCGTCTTCGCGCCGGCGATGACGTTCGCGTAGATGGCTGCCGTCTGCGGGCCGATGTCGAGAATCATCGCGTCACCGATCGCGTCGATCGAGACTGGATGCGCCGCTTCGTCGGCGTCGAAACTCGTCGACACGATTGCATCGCTGGGAAGATGAACGGCAACGCCTCTCCCCTCCGCAATCGAAAGAATGCTTCGTGCCGGCTCCAAATCGTCATCGCGCAGCGATCGTCCGACGTTCGTGCCACATGCTGCGAGCAGCGTGTTCGCCATTCCGCCGCCCACGCAGAAGGCAGTGACGCGCTGCGCGAGCGCGCTCAAGACCCCGATCTTGTCTTTGACCTTCGCGCCGCCAATGACGCAAACGTACGGCGTCGCCGGATGCTCCATGAGAGGCTGGAGCGCCGCAAGCTCGGCTTCCATGAGCGGCCCCGCGGCATGCGGGAGAAGATGTGCGAGCGCTTCCGTCGATGCGTGCGCCCGATGTGCCGTGCCGAATGCGTCGTCAACGTAGGCGTCGCCGAGCGACGCGAGCTCGCGTGCGAATGCGGGATCGTTCTTTTCTTCGCCTGGATGAAATCGGAGGTTTTCGAGCAGCAGCACGTCGCCGTCGCGCATCGCATCGACCGCTGCGCGTGCGACGTCGCCGATGCAATCGGGAGCGAAAGCGACCGAAGCTCCAAGCCTTTCGGCGAGCGCACTTGCGACCGGACGCAGGCTATAGCGGGAATCCGGCTTTCCATCGGGCCGGCCGAGGTGTGAAAGCACGATCGTGCGCGCGCCACGGTCGCGGAGCGCACGAATCGT
>JASHPC010000176.1 GCA_030038335.1 Vulcanimicrobiota bacterium | reverse complement strand
GCGGCGGGTGCGACGCGTTGATCGAGATGCCTGCGACGACCGCCGTCGGAACGCGAACGAACCGAACTCCCGGCGTGCCGCGAGCGAGCGCCCACTGGACCGGCGCGAGCAGGTTCCAGTCCGACTGTCCGGACCTCAGCAACACGAGGTTCGTCCCGGGATCGGGAACGATGCGCACGTCGAGGTGCGCGACGCGCGGCGCGCCTCGCCAGAACCGCGCGTTCGCCGCGAGCTCGATGCGATCGCCGCGCGTCCACGAAACGAAGCGGAAAGGTCCGTCGACGACGTTCGGCGCGGCACCGAACGGCGCACGCGCGAGCGGCGTCTCTTTTTCGAGAACGTGCGCCGGCAGCACGAACTGCGGCGAGAACCCGTACGAGAAGTACGTCATGACCGCGGGCGCCCACGCTCGCCGAAGATGGAAGACGACCGTATGGGCATCCGGTGCCCAGGCCCGGGCGATGAGATCGTATCCCTCCTGCGAGCGCACCGGGTTTTTCGGATCCAAGATCGCGTGCAACGTGAAGAGCACGTCGGCACTCGTCACCGGCGTGCCGTCGCTCCATCGAACGTTCCTGCGCAGACGATACGTGATCGTCCGGCTATCGGCCGAGATGCCGCCGTTCTGCACGGTTGGGATCTCAGCCAGCAGCTCGGGAACCGGACGGCCGCGCGGATCGAAATCGATGAACGGCTCGAAAAGCAGCCGGTCGACCTCGAGATCGGCTGACGACGCGTCCGGCTGTGAGAAGAGGGGGTCGAGTGTCGACGGATCGATGGCAATATCGAATCGCACGGTCCCCGGCGGGATGCTCGGCGGCCGGGCGCAGGCCGGCAGCCCAAGAAAGACCAGGGCTTGTGCCAAATGAATCAGGCGTGTTAGGCTTGGCCTACCGAATATATCCATGCCTATTTCTGTGTTATGCCGAATATGATGCCGCTCGACGGCGAGCTCGACGAACTCGACTTGCGTCTGCTCGACGCCCTTCAACGCAACGCTCGCGCGACCTTTGCCGAGTTGGGCAGCGTGGTCGGCCTTCGCGCACCGGCCGTGCACGACCGCGTAAAGCGTTTGGAGCAGCGGGGACACATACGCGGGTACGGCGCGCGTCTTGATGGACGCCGCCTCGGCTTCGCCCTCACCGCATTCGTCAGTTGCTACACGTCGCCCGATTGCGACTACGACGCGTTCATGGAGAGCCTCGCATCGGTCCCCGAGATCTGTGAGGTTCACTCCGTCGCCGGTGAAGAGAGCTACGTCTGCAAAATCGTGACCCGCTCGACGGAGCATCTCGACGCGCTGCTCGCGCGCTTAAAGACGATGCCCGGCATGGCGCGCACGCGCACGACGATCGTCCTCTCCACGCCTTTCGAGCGTGAAGGAATCTCGCTCTCGTGATGGTCGAAAAGTCGCGACTCTGCCGCTACGGCTCGCACCGCGTCATCGAGCCGGCCGGAGCGCTCCCGCAGAGCGCCCTTCGTCTCGATGCGACGCCCGTTGCGTACGACAACGAGATTCTCTGCGACGTCGAGATGCTCAACATCGACGCCGCTTCGTTCGCGCAGCTACGCGAAGCGTGCGCCGACGATCCGCCGCGCGTCGCTGAAGCGATCGCGCGCACGGTGCGCGAAAGGGGAAAGCAGCATAATCCCGTGACGGGTTCCGGTGGCATGTTCGTCGGAACCGTGCGCGAGATCGGAGCGACCCTTCGCGGCAGCGTCGCACTCGAGATCGGAGATCGCATTGCGTCGCTCGTCTCTCTCACGCTGACGCCGCTTCATCTCGACGAAGTCCTCGACGTCGATATCGCTTCCGCACGCGTGCGTGTGCGTGGATCGGCAATTCTCTTCGAGAGCGCGTCGTGGGTGAAGCTGCCGGACGACATCGCGGACAGCGTCGCGCTCGCAGTCTTGGACGTCGCGGGCGCTCCGGCACAGATACGCAGGCTCTGCCATGCGGGCCAGAACGTGCTCGTCATAGGAGCCGACGGAAAGAGCGGCCTTCTCGCGTGCGCGGAGGCAAAAGCGCGGGTAGGAGCCAGTGGGCGTGTCGTCGGCGTCGTGCCGAACGCTGAAACAAGCGGAGCTCGCCTCCTCCTCGCGCAGCGCTACATCGATGCGCTCGTCGTCTGCGACGCGCGCAACGCGCTGGCGTTGTCGGCGCGCGTGCACGAACAGTTGCCCGACGGCGCTGACCTCGTCGTGAACTGCGTTAACGTTGCCGGAACAGAGCCCGGTTCCATCCTCTGCACGAAGGACGGCGGCCAAATCTATTTCTTCTCGATGTCGACCTCGTTTACGGCGGCGGCGCTCGGTGCCGAAGGGCTAGCCAAAGACGTCACGATGATCGTCGGCAACGGCTTCGCGCCAAATCACGCGCAGATCGCGCTCGACGCGCTGCGCAACCATCCGCCGCTTCTCGAGCATTACACGAATCTCTACGGAAGAGCATCATGATCGAAGTCGTTCACAAGCAGAAACCACCCGCCGCTCCGAAGACGTTCGCCTACCGGGATCTCCTCGCGGGCGAGTTTTGGCGCCGCATTCCCGCGTACGCGAACGTCGACGAAGCGACGTTCCTCGATCACCTGTGGCAGCAACGAAACTCGGTGAAGACGCCCGAAGAGCTGCTCGCAACGGTTCGAGACCTCGCGTCTCCGGAGTTCATTGCAGACGCCGAACTCGGATTCGCGCGTGCGCCGATGGCGGTGCGCGTCTCGCCGTACGCTATCGCGCTCGTCGATTGGAGCGATCCGTATCGCGACCCGATTCGACGTCAGTTCATTCCCGTCGCGAGCGCGCTCTTACCAGACCACCCGCGCCTGACGCTCGACTCGCTTCACGAACAGGCCGACTCTCCCGTTCCCGGCATCGTGCACCGCTACGTCGACAAAGCACTCTTCCTTCCGGTGAACGTCTGCCCGGTCTATTGCCGGTTCTGCACGCGCAGCTACGCCATCGGGCCCGATACGGAGAACGTCGACAAAGTCGAGCTTGCAAAGACGCCGAAGCAATGGCAGGACGTCTTCGCGTATATCGAGAGCCGCCCCGAGCTAGAAGACATCGTCATCTCGGGTGGCGACGCGTATCAACTGCCGCCGAAGAACATCGAGCTCATCGGCAACACGCTGCTCGACATTCCGCACGTGCGCCGCATGCGCTTCGCGAGCAAAGGTCCGGCAATCATGCCGATGAAGCTGCTCACCGACACGGCGTGGGTTGATGCACTTACTCGCGTCGTCGAACGCGGACGCACGATGGGCAAAGACGTCATGCTCCATACGCACTTCAACGCACCTGAGGAAATCACTGAGATCACGCAGCGTGCGTTGCGCTTGCTCTTCGAGCGCGGGATCCTCGTCCGAAACCAGTCCGTGCTCATTCGCGGAGTCAACGACGAGCCCGAACGGATGCAGCTCCTCGTGAAACGGCTCGGATACGTCAACGTCCATGCCTATTACGTCTACATGCATGACATGGTGAAGGGCGTCGAGGATCTGCGGACGACGATTCAGACGGCTGTCGACGTCGAAAAGTTCGTACGAGGTAGCACGGCGGGATTCAACACGCCGACGTTCGTCTGCGACGCGCCGGGCGGTGGCGGGAAACGCGATGTTCACTCCTTCGAGTATTACGACCGAGAGAACGGCATTGCCGTTTACGCCGCGCCGTCGGTAAAGCCGGGCCGAGCGTTCACGTATTTCGATCCGATCGACAGGCTCTCGCCCGCAGCCCAGGTGCGCTGGAAAGACGAAACCATCGCAAACGAGATGGTACACGAGGCGCTGCGGCGCGCCGGCGCACGGGACGAATCGCTCGTTATCGCGTAAGCGACCCGCTGTGCGCATCTGCGTCTATTGCGGCGCGCGGCCGGGCCGCGGCGACGCCTATCTCCGTTTGGCTGCAGAGATGGCCCGCGCGATCGTTGCGCGCGGCGACTCAATCGTGTACGGCGGTGGCCGCGTCGGCCTCATGGGCGCGCTCGCGGACGCCGCGCTTGCGGCGGGCGGCGAAGTCGTCGGCGTCATTCCCGCCGCGCTCGCGAGCGAGGAGATCGCCCACCAAGGCATCACCACGCTGCACGTCGTCGACTCCATGCACGCGCGCAAGGCTCTACTTACGGAACTGAGCGATGCCTTCATCGCGCTCCCGGGAGGCATCGGTACGATGGACGAGCTTTTCGAAGCGCTCACGTGGCGACAGCTCGGCATACACGACAAGCCCGTCGGCATTCTCAACGCCGGCGGGTACTACGATTCGCTCCTCGCGCTTCTCGATCGCATGTTCGAAGAAGGGCTCTTACCGCCGGACTCGCGCTCAGCGTTGGTCGTCGGCACGAGCGCAGACTCGCTCCTAAATGCGCTTTCACGCGCGCACGAACGGAAGCGAAGCTAGAGACTACTCCGCAAGCGCTTCGGCGATGATACGATCCTGTTCGACCGCGTGCTGGCCTGCGTATCCCTCCGACGGGCTCGCGCGATACGGGCGACCGACGTATTCGATGTCGAGCGACTTGTCGAGACGCTCGAGCAACCGTCGTCGCACGTGTGCGCGCGCGCCCATGTTCTTTGGCTCCTCTTGAACCCAGACGAGCGTCTTCGTCGACGGATACGAATCGATGAGGGCGCGAATCTCTTCGTGCGGCAACGGAGCGAGCATCTCCACGCGTACGATCGCCGTCTTTTCGAGCGCCGCATACTTGTCGCTCGCGATGAGATCGTAGTAGATCTTCCCGCTGCAAAGGATGAGACGCTCGACGCCCTTCTTGTTCTTGACGTTCGGGTCGTCGATGACCGGGCGGAACGTTCTATTCGCAAAGTCGTCGACGCTTCCGTAGGAAGCCTCATAGCGAAGCAGCGACTTCGGCGTCATGAGCACGAGTGGCACCGGCGTTGCTTGACCCGCCTGCGCGCGCAGCAAATGGTAGTAGTTGTCGGTCGTCGAGGGATAGGCGACGCGCAAGTTGTTCTCTGCAGAGAGCTGGAGAAACCGTTCGAGACGCGCGCTCGAGTGCTCGGGACCGCCGCCTTCGTATCCGTGCGGCAGCAGGAGCGTCAAGCGCGAGAGTTGTCCCCACTTCGCCTGTCCAGCTGAGATGAACTGGTCGACGACGACCTGCGCGCCGTTGAAAAAATCGCCGTATTGTGCTTCCCAAAGCACCAGCGCGTTCGGCATCTCGGTGCTGTAGCCGTACTCAAAGCCCATGCACGCGTACTCAGAGAGCGGGCTGTTGTGAATTTCGAATGACGCGTTCGCGCCATCGATGTGATGGAGCGGCAGGTACTCAGCCCCAGTGGACACGTCGTGCCATACCGCGTGCCGATGACTGTACGTGCCGCGCTCGGTATCCTGACCGGTAAGGCGCACGGGAATGCTCGACGTGACGAGCGACGCGAACGCAAGCGCTTCGCCCATGCCCCAGTCGACGAGTCCGCGATCGTGCATGACGCCGCGGCGCCGCTCGAACTGCGTCTGCAGTTTCTTGTTGAGCGCGAATCCGGGTGGAACGCGCACGAGCGCGTCGCTCCACGAGAGCAGTCGTTCTTTGGTGGGTTGGCGCAGCGCCGGCGCGGTGGCGGGCGTTCCCCCGGCAAGATCGGCTAGAATCCCGGCGAGGCTCTTTCCTCCGCCCTTTACGCGGCGATGCGCTTCTTGCAGCGCTGACGTCGCCTCCGCGAGCAGATCGTTTGCCGCGTCGTTCGTAAGGATCGATTGCGCGACGAGCTTATTTGCGTAGAGCTCGCGCGCCGTGGGATGCGACTTGATCGTCTCGTACATGCGCGGCTGCGTGTACGCAGGCTCGTCCGTCTCGTTGTGCCCGACGCGCCGGTAGCCGATGAGGTCGATGAGGATGTCGCGCTCGAAACGCCGCCGGAACTCAACCGCAAGCTGCACTGCGGCAACGCACGCATCGAGATCGTCCGCGTTCACGTGCACGATCGGAACGTCGAAGCCTTTCGCGAGGTCGGACGCGTAGCGCGTCGAGCGGCCGTCGGCCGTTTCGGTGGTGAAGCCTATTTGGTTGTTCGCAATGACGTGCAGCGTGCCGCCGGTCGCATACCCGGAGAGCGCCTGCAGATTGAAGACCTCCGAGACGACGCCTTGCCCCGTAAATGCAGCGTCGCCGTGGATGAGGATCGGCGCCGCTTTGCGCAAATCGTGCACGGGTTCCGGCTGCGAATGATCCGTTTGCAGCGCGCGCGTTGCGCCTTCGACGACCGCGTCGACGGCCTCGAGATGACTCGGGTTATTCGCAAGCGTAACCTCGACCGTGCGCCCTCCGCTCGCGCGATACGTGCCGTGCTCGCCATGGTGATACTTCACGTCGCCGGTCACGTCGCCGTCGCCGATGCCGCTACGTTCGTTCGCCGCTTCGAACTCCGCGAGAATCTCTTCGTAGGGAAGTCCGAGCACGTGCGCGATCGTGTTGAGACGCCCGCGATGCGCCATGCCGACGACGGCATGCTGCACGCCATCGCTCGCAAGCATCTCGAGCATCTCCTCGATCATCGGAACGAGCGCGTCGAGCCCTTCGATCGAGAACGTCTTCTGCCCCAAGAACGTCTTGCGCAGATAGCGCTCGAGCGCTTCGACGCGCGTGAGCCGCCGAAGAATCTCGCGACGGCGTTCGGGCGGGAACGCGATACGATGCTTTCCCGATTCAACGTATTCGCGCAGCCACCGGCGTTGCTCAATGTTCGAGATGTGCTCGATCTCAAACGCGATCGTCGAGCTGTACGTCGCGCGCAACTCGGGAATTACTTCTGCGAGCGTGTTGCCGGGAACTTTCACTTCGAGCACGGCCGCCGGCACGGCGCTTTGCAGCGCGGGCGTCAGACCGTACGTCTTTGGATCGAGCGACGGGTCACCCGGAGGTTCGCTGCCGAGCGGGTCGAGATGCGCGGCAAGATGGCCGTGCGTGCGATACGCAGCGACGATCGCCATTCCGGCGGCGACCGCGTGCAGCATCTCCTCCGACGGACCCTTTTCGCGCGCTGCTTCCGCAACGGGCGCTGGCGCCCCACGCGGAATTGGCGGCGGCAACGCGAACGCGGTGAAGAGCGTTTCGTAGAACTCGTCGCGGCCTTGGAGAAGCTCGTCGACGCGGCGCAGGTACTCACCTGACTGCGCGCCGGCAATGACGCGGTGATCGTACGTCGACGTCATCTGCATGACTTTCGTCACGCCGAGCGAGCGAAGCGTCTGTTCGCCGGCAGCACCAAG
>JASHPC010000175.1 GCA_030038335.1 Vulcanimicrobiota bacterium | reverse complement strand
TTCGAGGCATCAGCCGATCGTCTCTTCGTCCCCTGCGCGCGCAGCGACGAAGTCGACGTCTTTAACGCGCGAACGCTCGGGCGCGTAGCTGGCGCGCCTTTTGCAACCGGCGGATATCCGCTCGCCGTGACGATCGTTCGCGGGTGATCTTCGACAGCGCAGCGTTGCGCTCGCTGCTCTGCGCTATCGCGTTCGCGAGCGTCACCGCGATTGCGAGGGCGGCTCCTCTTCCACTGCACCTCGATCTCTCGACGCCGTTTCCGCAGGTTACCTTGCAGGCACCGGAAGTCGAACGCATCGCCCCTGGAATTGAATACGCCGATTACGAGCTTCTGAGCGACGACGGGCCCATCTCCGTGCACGTCGTCGCTGCCGATCTCTCGGCGCAGGGCGTACGCATCGGCGCAGTGCTCGCGGGCGACATGCTTACGTCGGGCGGCGAGACGGTGACGTCGATGGCGCAGCGAACGAACGCCGTCGCCGGAATCAACGGCGACTACTTCGACATCGGCAGCACGAATAGACCGACGAACATCGTCGTTCGCGACGGAACGCTGCTGCACACGCCGCGCAAGCGATACGCGCTTGCAATCCTGCGCTCTGGGAGCGCGCACTTCACGGAGTTCTCCTTCGTTGGCTCGGCAACGATCGGCACGCAGACGGTTCCCGTCTCTTCGATCAACGAACTCCCGTGGTCGAGCACAACCGTCTCGATTCTGACGCCGGCATTCGGTCCGACGCCACAGGTCGCCGGATACACGCTCGTCGCGCTGACGCCCACGACCGGAACGCCTCCGCTTGCGACGTATCGCGTCGACGGTTTCGCGCAGACCTCCGACGGCCACCAGCCCGCCGGTTACTATCTCGTCGTCGGGTCGCAGGCGACGTCCATCGCGTTGCCAAATGCGGGAGACGCTTTGACCGTCGCTGGAACGCTCTCGCCCATCCCGTTGGACCAGCTCGCCGCAGCGATCGGCGGGGGTCCGCTCATTCTCTACGACGGAGCGTGGTTCGACGATCCCGACGGACCGCGCGGCGGCGAGTTCGACACGCGAATTCCGTGCTCCGGTGCCGCGATCGAGAGCGATGGAACGCTCCTCATCGTCGAAGTCGACGGTCGCCAGCCACAAGAGAGCATTGGGCTCACGCGGCCGCAGTTTTCGGAGTTGATGCGCGCGCTAGGCGCGCAAGACGCTATCGCGCTCGACGGTGGAGGCTCGTCGGAGTTGTCGGTGCGACTGCCCGGCGAAGACGGTGCGCTGCTGCAAAGCTCGCCGTCGGATGGTAAAGAGCGCGCGGTTGCGGACGGAGTCTTCTTCTACAACGACTCCCCGATCGGCAACGCGGTAGCGCTCGCTGCACAGCCGGTAACCCTGCGCGCATACCCGGGCGCGCGGGTACCGCTTCAGGTCACGGCAGTCGACGCGAACGAACACCCGGAGGAGCTGCCGGCCGCGCTCTCCGCAACCGTCGAGCCGTCGACGCTCGGAACCGTCGACGGCGGAAGCTTTGTCGCGGCATCACCGGGAAGCGGCACGATCGTTCTGCGCTCGGGATCGCTCGAAGGAAGCGTCGCCGTGAACGTCGTTGCCGCGCCATCGCGCATCGTCATCTCGCCTCCGAACGCGAACGTCGATCCCGGCGCTTCGCTGATGGTGAGCGCGCGCGCCTTCGATGCGAACGGATACGAGGTCGCGCTTCCCGCGCAACTTCCTTGGAAAGCGACGAGCGGCACGATCGATGCGCTCGGCACTTTCGTCTCCGGAACGCGCGACGCTGTCGTCGCGCTGACGCTCGGAGGAGCCTCTGCATCGACGCGCATCACCGTTGGCACGCGCGAATCTGCGCTCGCGCAACGGCCCCCACACTTTCTCTCGATTCCTGCGGGTGGCTCGGGCAGCGTAACCCAGGACGCGTCTTGCAGCGGTTGCGTTCGTTTGACGTACGCACTCGGAGCAACGGAGCGCGCGGCATACGCAATCTTCGATCAACCGCTACCGGCCGGCACCGTCGGACTCGGCTTCGATCTGCAGGACGACGGAAGCGGCGCGATGCTGCGCGTCGCGCTTCGCAATGCGATGAACGAGCAGGTTCTCATCACCGCGACGACGCTCGTTCGTTCGGGAAAACGGCACGTCGTCGTGCGATTTCCCTCGGAGGCCGCGCAACCGCTTCGACTCGTTGGATTTTACGTCATCGCCGGCTCGGACACGGCGAATCTGTCGGGAAGCGTCGTCATCGGCAACGTTCGCGCGCTCGTCGCGGGACGACAATGAGCGACGCCGCAGCGCAACGCGTTCTCGACACGGCGGTCGCGCGTGGTGCGCAGTTTGCCGACGTGCGCTTCGAGACGTCGCGTGAAGAGCGCATCGAGGTTCGCAACGGCGTTCTCGCCGCGTTAGCCGACGCTTCGTCGCGAGGATACGGCGTGCGTGCACTCGTCGATGGCTCGTGGGGATTCGCGGCGAGCGACGACGCGAGCGATGCTGGCCTCGACACGACCGCAGCGCGCGCTTGCGCAATCGCGCGCGCCGGCGCTTCGATCGCGCGCAGACGAGTCGGCTACCCGCCGCCACGCGCATACGTCGATAGCTTCGCGACGCCTGTCTTGCGCGATCCGGCCAGCGTGCCACTCGGCGAACGCGTCGCGCTCCTGCTGGAAGCAGAGCGACTGCTTCGCTCGACCGAAGGCATCGCCGTCGGACGTGCCTGGATCGATCTTTGGACCACCACGAAGACACTCTACAGCTCTGCCGGGTCGCGCATCGAGCAGCGCATCGTTCAGACTGGCTGCGGCCTCGAAGCGCTCGCCGTGGGCGACGGGGACGTACAGACGCGGACGTTTCCCGGTGACATCGGCCTCTATCAAACGGGCGGCTGGGAGATCGTCGAGAAGGCTGCGCTGCGCGACAACGCGCAGCGCATCGGCGAAGAGGCCGCGGCGCTCGTCCGCGCACCGCAATGTCCCGCGGGCACGCGCGACGTCATTCTCGGCGGGTCGCAGGTCTCGCTGCAGATTCACGAATCGTGCGGTCATCCCGCCGAGCTCGATCGCGTCATGGGATGGGAGGCGAACTTCTCGGGAACGAGCTTCCTGGAGGTCGATCAGCTCGACAAACTGCGCTACGGATCGCCGGCAGTGACGATCGTCATCGACAACACGATGCCGCTCGGCATGGCAACGTGCGGCTACGACGACGAAGGGACGAGATCGTCGGTATCCGATATCATTCGCAACGGCACACTCGTCGGCTACGAAATGAGCAATGACACGGCGCGCGCCATCGGCCGAGAGTCCAACGCATGCGTTCGCGCGCAAGGTTGGAGTTACGCGCCGATGATCCGCATGTGCAACTTGAGCCTGCTTCCCGGCGACGTTCCGTTCGAGCATCTCTTCGACGACGTTCGCGACGGCGTCTACATGGAGAGCAATCGTTCGTGGTCGATCGACGACCGCCGCTTGAACTTCCAGTTTGGGTGCGAGATCGGCTGGGAGATCAAGAACGGCAAGCGCGGACGGATGCTGAAGAACCCGACGTATTCCGGCATGACGCCCGCATTTTGGAACTCGTGCGACGCCGTGGCCGATCGCGCATCGTGGTTCGAGTGGGGGACGCCGAACTGCGGCAAAGGCGAACCAATGCAGACGGGACG
>JASHPC010000174.1 GCA_030038335.1 Vulcanimicrobiota bacterium | reverse complement strand
CCGGGGCCGGATTTGCTGGTAGGGATTGACTTCTTACGGCACTTCAATCTCGTACTCGATTACCCGCAAGGTATCATCATCATGAACCCGTTGCGCGATACGTTCTAGCGAGCAGAGTGGCGCGGTCGGAGGGACTCGAACCCCCAACCTACAAGTTCGTAGCCTGTTGCTCTATCCAATTGAGCTACGACCGCGCGCTTATGGCTCGCACTCGACGTCGTTCGCGTCGGAACCGCTCGTCGCTGCGCCGTCCTGGCTTCGCTCCTGCTCGGCTGCCTCCTCGCTCCGCTTCCGTGCTCCGCTCGTCGGTCAGACGTTCCTCCGCCGAACGACGTCGAATGCTCGCTTGTCGAAACTGAGACTGCCGTTATCCGCTTCGGAGAGAGAGGGATTCGAACCCTCGATACGACTTTACATCGTATAACGGTTTAGCAAACCGCCGCCTTCAGCCGCTCGGCCATCTCTCCATGCAGATTTTACGAGGGATTCCGGTTACCGATTAGCCGCTTCGCCTCCTTCCTGAGAGGCCCGTACCCTTTTGTACGACGAAGCCACGCTAACGTATGAAACTCCAGCAGCTTACGACTTCCGCGATTTCCCTTGCAATGGCCGTTCTCGTCGGACACGTCTCGGATGCGACGACCGATCAACCGCTGCCGAACGTCGCGATCGCCGTAGGTTCACATCGCACGACGACCGATGCAAGCGGTAACTATCGCATCGCCGGCCTTAAGCCTGGCCACTACAAATTATCGGCAAGTTCTAACGACGTTCCACCACAATATCGCAGTGTCACGGTCAGTCAGCGCCCCAAGACAACGCTCGATCTAGTGCTTTGCGACACGACGCTCGATTATAGCTGCGCCACGGGTGATTCGCCGTTATAGACATAGACTCGGGACGGCCATCGCGCCGGTGCTTCTCGCTAGTTCCGGCTGCTTCCGCCGAGGCGCCACGCCCACGCGTTCCAGAACGTCTCTCCCGACGGGGATGGATCGAAGCCGATGACCGGCACGCTGAACGCATCCATGCGACGTACTTGCCATAGCGCGACGAACGGTACGTCAGCGGCTATGTGCGTCTGAATGATAGCGTACTCTTCGGCACGCTGTCGTACATCGTATGTGGCGACGGCGGCCTTCATCGCACGATATGCCACGGGGTCACACCAGTGCACGACGTTCTCGCCAATCGGCGCGAACTGGTCGCATCCATAGTAGGCTTCATCGTTTGGGTCAACGCCGAGTAGTACCGCATCATATCCGAGTTGGAAACGGCCGCCGCGTAGAATGCCGCCGTCGCTTGGGGCGCCGAAGTACGTGCCGGCTGCGTATGTCTTGATGGACGCTTTTATTCCCACGTTCGCGAGCTGCGACTGCAACAATACCGCGAGCTGATGCCACGCGGTTACGTCATCCGTCCCGACGAGCGAGAGCGCGAGCGGTGTGCCGTCCTTGTAGCGAATGCCGCCCGTGCCGACGCGCCAACCGGCGGCCGTCAGAAGTGCCCGCGAGCGCGCAGGATCGTACGTCGCTGCGTTCTTTGGGTCCGTGTGCGCCCACGAAAACGTCGGCTGATCCGCGTCGACTCGGTCGCCGAGTCCATGTACGACCGCCTCAACGATCAAGTGACGCTGCAGTGCAAACGCAATCGCCCGGCGCACGCGCACGTCTTTGAGCACGGGATCGTCTTGATTGAGCAACAGCAGATGGATGTCGTTCATCTGACTTACGATGACGTGGACCCCGCTCCCCAGCAACTCCTGATAGACCGACGGGTCGCCGTTGAACAGCGCACCGAGCTCACGCGTGCGAAGCTCGACCGCCGCTGTACCAGGGCTGGCGATAAAGCGAAACTCCAAGTGAGCTATGTGCGGCTTGCCGCGCCAGTATAACGGGTTTGCCGCAAAGTCGATGTGGTCGCCGCGAACCCAATCTATAACCTTGTATGGCCCTGCGCCGATCGGCAATGCGTCGAACGGCACACGGTTGAGATCGGCGTACCGTGCCAGGACGTGCGCCGGGAGAATCGGATATGTCGGATAGTTACAAAACTGCGCGATGATTGGCGAGTACGGCTCCTTCATCCTCACGACGACCGTCCAGGGACCTTCGGTGCGTACGCTCGATATGCGGTCGTAACCATCGCGGCTCGCCACGTCGTTGCGCGGATTCATAATGGCGTTGAAGGTGAAAGCAACGTCCCGCGCCGTAAGCGGTGCGCCATCCTGCCACACGACGCCGTGCCGCAAATGGTAGATAATCGTCTTGCCATCCGCCGAGATGCCGCCATTGCTTCGCGTCGGAACGGCGGTCGCGATCTCGGGAATAAGATGGTCGTGCGCATCGTTCTCGAGCAGAACCGGCATGTACAGTATCGCTAAGTCCGCAGTATCCGACATCTGCGTGAGCAGCGGATTGAGCGTGTCAGGCTCCGTCCCAGGCCCAGCAAACACCAACACGTCGTGGTCGGTGCCAGACCGAGTGCAACTGGAAAGCAGCATGGCCGGCAGCAAGAGGTACAGGATCCATGCTGGGGCGCGTCGTGCGCTCATGTGCTAAGACGCATTAGATGCGGCGCATGATCACTTCATTATATTTGTGTACCATGATGACTTCGTTCACGGCGCCAGATGGGGCACCAATGAAGATCATCGTATGGATGCTGCCCTCCTGAAAAAAGACGTG
>JASHPC010000173.1 GCA_030038335.1 Vulcanimicrobiota bacterium | reverse complement strand
GCGACCTTCGCCGGCACGCCGTCCTTCGCGCGCTTGAAGTCGATGAGACGATAGAGCTTTCGCGCGCCACCGCCCTTGTGCCGCACCGTGATATGTCCGTTGAAGTTCCGCCCTGCGTGCTTCTTGCGTATTTCGACGAGCGAGCGCTGTGGATCGACGTTGCTCAGCTCCGAAAAGTCGATCGTGGTAATAAAGCGTCTGCCGGGACTCGTGGGTCTATATTTCTTAACAGGCATAGATCACTGCTCGAAGTAGTTTACGCCGGCTAGTTCGATCTTCTGGCCGTGCTTGAGCGTTACGGTCGCCTTCTTGAAATCGCTGCGCCGTCCGCTCGTGCGAATGCGCCCGCGCGCGAAAACCCGCGATTTTCCCCGTACGTTGACCGTATTCACCTTGAGAACGTTCACCTTGAAAATGCTCTCGATCGCCTGGCGGATTTGCGTCTTCGTGGCATCGGGGTGGACTGTAAACGTGTATTGCGTCTCGAGCGCTTTCGCCATGGATTTTTCGGTGATGCGGGGCGAAAGAATAACGTCGCGCGCTTCCATTACCGGCTCCTCGCTAAGCGCTCTACGAGCGCGTCGTACGCTGCGGTCGTGAGCACGAGGCGCTCGAATCGTAGGAGATCCTTTACGTCGAGAGCGCCGTCGTCGGTAACCGCGACGCGTTGCAGATTACGCGACGCTCGCGCGATTGCGGCGCCGTTCTTCTCACTTTTCGCGTGAACGACCAGCGTGAGCGGAGCGTTGCGGGCTCCCTTGCGATCGCCAAAGAACAAACGCAGACACTCGCCGGTCTTCGTCGGAGCGAACGAGGCTGCGTCAATGAACGTCACCGCGTCGCTGCGAAACCGCTCGGCGAGAACCGCAAGGAACGCCGCGCGACGCTCTCTCTTGTTGAGCCCTTCGGAGAAGCTTCTCGGCTGCGGCCCGAAGACGACGCCACCGTGCCTCCACTGCGGCGACCGTATCGAGCCCTGCCGCGCGCGGCCGGTTCCCTTCTGCCGCCATGGCTTCTTTCCGCCGCCCGCGACTTCATCGCGCTTCTTCGTAGACGCAGTGCCCGCGCGCGCGTTTGCGAGCTCTCGATGCACGGCGCGAAAGATTGCGTGTGAAGAGACCGCCGAGTCGGAAAAGAGCTCGTGCACCGGCGCCTCTCGTACCACGTCTCCGTTTTCGTCGATCACGTTCGGCATTATGCGGAGGCCCCGGCGCGCTTCGCCTTAACGCTCGCGCGAATGACGACGAGTCCGTTCTTCGATCCTGGAACCGGCCCGCGCAGAAGCAGCAAGTTGCGCTCAGCGTCGGCTCTAACGACTTCCAAGTTCTGGTGCGTCGTTTGGTCGACGCCGAAGTGTCCCGGCCTGCGGCTGCCACGCGTCGTTCTTCCCGCGTTCGTGTCGCCGTTCGAGGCGGGCTGACGATGGATCATCGACCCGTGACTTGCGCCGCCGCCGCTGAAGTTGTGCCGTTTGATGCCGCCTGAGAAACCGTGTCCCTTCGAGACTCCGACGACATCTACGCGATCCCCGGCTTCGAATGACGCGACCGTCACCGTCTGACCGACCTCGGCGCCATCGATTCCGTCGCGGAACTCGCGGACGAACCGCGGCGCTTCCACGCCTTGCTTCTTATAGTGTCCAGCGAGCGCTTTCGTCAGACGACGACGCTTAACTGAACCGAAGCCGAGCGCGACGGCCTCGTAGCCGTTTTGCTCCTTCGTCCTGCGTTCCACGACCGTGCAGGGACCAGCTTCGATCACCGTAACGGGGACGAATCGCCCGTCCTCGGTGAAGTAGCTCGTCATCCCTACCTTGCGGCCAAGGATGTTCTTCATCGATCTCCCTTGACGTCGAAAAAGATTGCTTCAATACATACGGGCCCTAGCGTACTGCTCACTGGCCGCCGGACCGCAACCACGGCACTATAGCAAGGCGGCTCCCGCGCGTCAAGCGCGGGAGCCGTCGCACGAAATCCCGCGCTCTCCTTAGTACGTGAGGCGTAGGTCGTATCGGCAGGTGTTAAATCCGCCTTGCTGCGCTACGTGGCGATTGCTGTAGATGATCCGTACGTCTTCCATGCAGCCTTCCCCGATCGCGAAACTGGCCTGCCGGCCGGGAACGAGTGCGCCCCGCAAGAGATTCGGACCCCATAATCTGCGGTTGACCCCCGAGATGTTCACGGCGGTGGCGACGTGCCTACCCGCGTTCACGATACGAAACGGGTGCGCTGCCACCGCTGGAACGGCTGCGGCGGCGAGCGCGCCCAGTAGTGCGAGAGCCAGGAAACCTCTCTGTAACATGGTGCTCCAGCCTTTCACTTGATGCCGGTGGAATAGGGGATATGCCGAATGATTGACCCACCGGGCCAAGTGACTTCGCCAAGCAGGGCCTCGTTCCCCGAGCTGGCCGCCTACCGAAGCGCAGAAAGACCGGTAATTGCCTCTCCTACGACGAGGGTGTGAATCTCGTTGGTTCCTTCGTACGTGTAAACGGACTCCAAGTTGTTCATGTGGCGGATGACCGGATACTCGAGTGTGACGCCGTTCGCGCCCAGGACCGCGCGCGCCGAGCGCGCGATCGCTAGCGCAGCGCGGACGTTGTTGAGTTTGCCGAAGCTGACCTGAGGGGACGTAATCCTTCCGTCATCTTTCATCCGGCCGAGATGCAGCGCCAGCAGCATCCCTTTCTGCAGTTCGATTACCATATCGACGAGGCGTTCTTGCACGAGCTGAAACGCTCCGATCGGCCGATCGAACTGTACACGGCTCTTCGCGTACGAGAGTGCGGATGCATAGCACGAACGGGCGGCACCCATTGCGCCCCACACGATGCCGTACCGTGCTTCGTCGAGCGAGGTGAACGCGGCTCGTAGCCCGCGCGCCTCGGGCAGCTCGGCGTCGGCTGGAAGCCGGCACTCGTCAAAAGAAAGCTCGCTCGTAACGCTCGCACGCAGCGAAAGCTTTTTGGTCACGTCGCGCGCGGAGAAGCCGCGCGTCTCGCGCGGCACGACGAAACCGCGAATGCCTTCCTCGGTGCGCGCCCAGACAATGGCAACGTCCGCGACGGAACCGTTGCTGATCCACATCTTCGTTCCGTGAAGAATCCAGTCCGATCCGTCGCGGCGCGCCGACGTGCGCATGCCGGACGCGTTACTCCCAAAGTCGGCCTCGCTCAGGGCGAAGCAGCCGATGCGCTCGCCGCGTGCCATCTGCGGCAGCCACTCCTCTCGCTGCCGTTCGCTCCCGAAACGGTGAATGGCGTGCATTGCCAGAGAGCCTTGCACCGAGACGAAGCTCCGGATTCCGCTGTCACCAGCCTCCAGCTCGAGGCATGCGAGACCGTATGCTACGGCACTCGCCCCCGCGCAATCGTAGCCCTGCAGATGCATGCCGAGCACACCGAGCCTGCCAAGCTCCCGCGCGAGCTCCTTCGGAAACGTTCCCGCCTCAAACCACTCCGCGGCGTTCGGAAGAACGCGGCCACGCACGAAAGCGCCAACATTTGTGCGCACGAGGCGCTCTTCATCGGACAACAGCGCGTCGAGCCCGAGAAAATCGAGCGCGTCGATCATCGGTTCAGCGATTGACGAAGCCCATGTCGGCGTAGCGCGCGCCACTTGCCGCGTTGGGCGGAAAGACCGCTTCGAGCGTCGCGCAGTCGGCATCCGAAAGCTCGACGGTGAGCGCAGCAACGTCCTCTTCAAGATACTTTCGCCGCTTCGTTCCAGGAATCGGAACGACGTCGTTCCCTTGCGCGAGAAGCCATGCGAGCGCGACTTGCGACGGGGTGCACGCGAGGCGCTTTGCCATCGACTCGACCTCGCGCACGAGGCGAATGTTCTTCTCGAAGTTCTCGCCGGTGAAACGCGGAGAACTTGCGCGAAAGTCGCCTGGCTCGAAGTCGCTTGGAGATTGCAGCGTGCCAGTGAGAAAGCCGCGCCCGAGCGGACTATACGCGACGATGCCTATGCCTAACTCGCGCGCGGCTTCCAGCTGTCCATTCGTCTCGAGATCCCGCGACCAAAGGGACCACTCGTTTTGCACCGCCGCGATGGGATGAATGCGGTACGCCCGACGGACGTTCTCTGCGCTCGCTTCGGAGAGACCGAGGAAGCGCACTTTCCCCGCCGTTACGAGTTCGGCCATGGCCCCGACGGTCTCTTCGATCGGGACTCTTACGTCTACCCTGTGCTGATAGTAGAGGTCGATGCAATCGACGCCGAGTCTCCGCAACGATGCGTCGCAAGCCGCTCGAACGTAATTCGGCCGCCCCACGATCTCTCGCTCTCCGGGATGCTCCTGGTCGCGCACGATGCCGAACTTCGTCGCGAGCACGACGTCCTGTCGCCGATTTCGAATTGCCTTTGCGATGAGACGCTCGTTCTCGCCAAAGCCGTACATATCGGCGGTATCGAGCAGCGTGACACCAAGATCGAGCGCTCGATGTATCGTGCGCAGCGACTCTGCCTCGTCGGCACTTCCGTAGAACTCGGACATGCCCATACATCCCAGGCCGAGCGCCGAGACGGAGAGATCTTGTAAGCCGAGTTGCCTCAGGAGCATGCGCGCCTTATCGCCGCAAAACGCGGTTTATCTTATCGAAGAGCGCCTCGGTCGACCGCTCGAACTGATCCTCGAAGCGGCGCCAAAGCAGTCTGCCGTCCGTGTCCGACAATGTCGCCTCGATGCGATACTCGAGCGTCGTCGTCTTCCCCTCGGAGCGTAGATAAAAGCCGTGACTTCCCTCGACGCCGTCGTTGAGAATGTGCCATACGATGCGCTCTTCGGGAACCGTCTCAGCGAGAATGCTGTGAATGCCCAGGTGCCACTCCTCGGTCTTTCCTATGGCCATCGGCCCAGGTGAGCGCATAAACGGTTGCGAGGCGAACGGCCAGATCTGATCGCCGGACGTGCCCATCTCTTCGAGCAAATGGTAAATGCGACGTTTCGTGCCCGTAAACGTCCGGGTCCTCGACTCGCGCAGCGCGATAGGCATATGCTGCCCGTTCGCCTCCTGGGCGGGGCAGTCTTGCGGGAAGGGTTACGCTTTGAGCTCGATGTCGACGCCGGCCGGCAAATCCAAGTGCATGAGCGCGTCCATGGTCTTCGGCGACGCCTGCAGGATGTCGATGAGACGCTTATGCGTACGCATCTCGAAGTGCTCGCGCGACTTCTTGTCGTTGTTCGTCGAACGCTGCACGCAAAAGCGATTGATCTCCGTCGGAAGCGGCACCGGACCACTTACGAACGCGCCGGTGCGCTTCGCGGTGTCGACGATCCGCTCGGCAGACTGATCGAGCACGCGATGATCGTACGCCTTCAACCGAATTCGAATCTTCTGTTTAGCCACGAGCCCCGAACCTCACACGAACCTGGCTGTTTGCTGATGCGTGCATTTCCCTGAGAGCCTCCGACTTTTTCGCAAAAGTCACGGATGACGACTTCCTTTGGTGTTGCGAAAAAGCGGAGGAGCAGGAGCAATCATGGACGATTGCGACGAGCGTCTCGAAGGGAAGTGTGCGCATCAGCAACTCAGTCTTGAACTTTCGTGACGACACCCGCGCCCACGGTGCGTCCACCCTCGCGAATCGCGAATCGCAGACCTTCCTCGCACGCGATCGGTGTTATCAGTTCGACAGCCATCTGCACGTTGTCGCCGGGCATTACCATCTCGACGCCCTCAGGCAGTTTGATCGTCCCCGTGACGTCTGTCGTGCGGAAGTAGAACTGCGGACGATAGTTTGCGAAGAACGGCGTGTGCCGGCCGCCCTCCTCTTTTGAGAGAACGTAGACTTCGGCCGTGAACTTCTTATGTGGCTTCACCGAGCCAGGTTTAGCAAGCACCTGGCCGCGCTCGATTTCATTGCGATCCACGCCGCGCAAGAGTACGCCGATGTTATCACCTGCGATACCGACGTCCAGCAGCTTGCGGAACATCTCGATGCCGGTCACGACGGTCTTCTTCGTCTCGTCCTTGAGACCGACGATCTCGACCTCTTCACCAACCTTCACCTGGCCTCGCTCGACGCGGCCCGTTCCGACCGTGCCACGTCCCGTGATCGTGAAGACGTCCTCGACGGGCATGAGGAAGGGCTTGTCGATCTCGCGCTGCGGCTCGGGGATGTACTGGTCGACGGTGTCCATAAGCGCAAAGATCGGATCCGCATCCGGATCCCCGCGCTTGCCGCTCGAGTTGAGCGCCTTGAGGGCGGAGCCCCGGATAATCGGCGTGTCGTCGCCAGGGAACTGATACTTGTTGAGCAGCTCGCGCACTTCCAGCTCGACGAGCTCGAGAAGTTCCTCGTCGTCGACGAGGTCCACTTTGTTAAGGAACACGACGATGCGCGGAACGCCGACCTGACGCATGAGCAGAATGTGCTCGCGCGTTTGCGGCATCGGCCCATCGGTGGCTGCAACGACGAGGATCGCGCCGTCCATCTGAGCGGCACCGGTGATCATGTTCTTGATATAGTCAGCGTGACCGGGGCAGTCGACGTGTGCGTAGTGACGCTTCGCCGTCTCGTACTCTTGGTGCGAGATGGCGATCGTAATGCCGCGCTCCTTCTCTTCTGGCGCGTTGTCGATCTCGTCGACGCCGCGCGCCGTTGCCAGCCCTTCGGTTGCAAGGCAATGCGTGATTGCCGCCGTCAACGTCGTTTTCCCGTGGTCGATGTGACCCGTGGTCCCGATATTGACGTGCGTCTTCGTCCGCTCAAACTTTGCCTTCGCCATGTATGTCCTTTCTCGTCGTTATGCTGCTGAACTGCCCTTGGTCTGTCCGGACTTCGCGATGATCTCCTCGGTCACGGACTTCGGCGCCTGCTCGTAGTGTGAAAACTCCATCGTGTACGTCGCACGTCCTTGCGTAGCCGAGCGCATATCCGTCGCGTACCCGAACATCTCCGACAGAGGCACGTGCGCCATAATCACCTGCGCCCCTCCAGGAGCGTCTTCCGTCGTTTGAATCATCCCGCGCCGACGATTGAGATCGCCCGTGATATTCCCCATGAAATCCTTGGGGGTGGTAACTTCGACCTTCATGATCGGCTCTAGAAGAACCGGCCCCGCAGCACGATTGGCTTCCTTAAAAGCCATCGACGCCGCCACCTGATACGCGATCTCCGAGGAGTCGACCTCGTGGTAGGAGCCGTCGATCGCCGCCGCCTTGAAATCGAGCACCGGATAGCCCGCGAGAACACCGCTCTGCGCCGCCTCGACGATGCCCTGCTGGACCGCCTTCTGATACTCCTTCGGAATCGATCCTCCGACGATCTTCCACTCGAACACGAAGCCGGTACCAGCGGGTTGCGGCTCGACGAGAAGCGTGACGTCGCCGTATTGGCCTTTACCACCGGTCTGGCGGATGAACTTCCCGCGCCGCTCGACCGATTTCGTAATCGCCTCTTTATAGGCTACCTGTGGTTTCCCAACGTTTGCCTCGATTTTGAACTCGCGGCGAAGGCGATCCAGGATGATTTCCAAATGGAGCTCGCCCATACCGGAGATGATCGTCTGCTGCGTTTCCTCGTCGGTGCGCATGCGGAAGGTTGGATCCTCTTGCGCGAGTCGCGTCAGCGCCATGCCAAGCTTGTCTTGATCCACCTTGGATTTCGGCTCGATCGCCTGCGAAATGACCGGCTCAGGGAAAACGATCGACTCAAGTGCGATCGGCGCCTTCTCGTCGCAAAGGGTGTCGCCCGTGCGTGTGTCGCTCAAACCGACTGCCGCCGCAATGTCGCCGGCGCCGATCGAGTCGATGTCCTCACGATGGTTCGCGTGCATGCGAAGGATTCGACCGATTCGCTCTTTGCGACCGGTGCGCGAGTTCAGCACGTAGCTGCCCTTGTTCAGCGTGCCGGAGTAGACGCGAAAATACGTAAGATTGCCGTATGGATCCGTCGCGATCTTGAACGCGAGCGCTGCGAACGGCTCGTCGTCGTCCGGACGGCGCGTAACCTCGGACCCGTTTCTTGGATTCGTTCCGACGATCGGCTTCGCGTCGAGCGGCGAGGGAAGATATTCCACGATCGCGTCGAGGAGCGGTTGCACGCCCTTGTTCTTGAACATGGCCCCACAGAGCATGGGCAGAACGGTTCCTTCGATCGTCGCTTTGCGCAACGCCGTTTTCATGCGATCGATCGGGAGCTCTCTCCCTTCGAAAAACATCTCGAGCAGCGTGTCGTCTTGCTCGGCAATCGCCTCGACGAGCTCCTTACGCCACGTCTCCGCAAGATCGCGAAGCTCGCCGGCTTCGAGCTCGCTTTCGACGGGCTCCGCTCCCGTTTCGTCCGTGTAGGTGATCTTCTTCATCGTGAAGAGATCGACGACGCCGTTGAATGCGTCTTCGCTGCCGATGGGAACCTGGATTGGGACGGCGCGCGCGCCGAGACGTTCGCGAATCTTCGCGACGACGTTGAAGAAGTCGGCGCCCATCCGATCCATCTTGTTCACGAAGATGATGCGCGGAACGCGATACTTATTTGCCTGCCGCCAAACGGTCTCGGACTGCGGCTGCACAGCCGCGACGGAATCGAAGATCGCCACGAGCCCGTCAAGGACGCGCAGCGACCGTTCCACCTCGACCGTGAAATCCACGTGGCCGGGCGTATCGATGATGTTAATCCGGTGGTCGCGCCACACGGCGGCCGTCGCCGCGGACGTGATTGTGATGCCGCGCTCTTGCTCTTGCACCATCCAGTCCATCGTCGCAGCACCGTCGTGCACTTCGCCCATCTTGTGAACGCGACCGGTAAAGAAGAGGATGCGCTCCGTGCACGTCGTCTTACCGGCATCGATGTGCGCAGCGATGCCGATGTTACGCGTGCGCTCGAGCGGGTACTCCCGTGTTGCCATGATCGTGCTTAAGAAGCGCGACTACCAGCGGTAGTGCGCAAAGGCTTTGTTGGCCTCGGCCATCTTGTGCGTATCGTCGCGTTTCTTGATCGTCGCGCCTGTATTGCTCGCAGCGTCAAGAAGCTCGTTCGCAAGCTTCTCTTCCATCGAGCGACCGCTGCGCGCGCGCGCGAAGCCGATGAGCCAACGCATCGCCATCGCCGGACGGCGATCGGGCCGCACCTCCATCGGCACTTGATAGGTCGCGCCGCCGACGCGTCGAGGACGCACCTCTACGAGCGGCATCGCGTTGGAGAGCGCCTGCTGAAAGACTTCATACGGATCGCGGCCGGTCTTTTCGCCGACGATGTCGAGCGCGCCATACGTGATGCGCTCGGCGGTCGACTTCTTGCCGCGCAGCATGATCTTGTTGATGAAGCGCGCAAGAATGCGCGAGTTGTATCGCGGATCCGGAAGAATCTGACGCTTCGGAGCCGGTCCCTTGCGCGGCATTACTTCTTCTTCTCCCGCTTAGCTCCGTATTTCGAGCGGCCTTGCTTGCGGTTTGCCGTGCCCGCTGTGTCGAGCGTGCCGCGAATAATATGATAACGAACGCCCGGCAAATCCTTAACACGCCCGCCGCGCACGAGCACGACTGAGTGTTCTTGCAGGTTATGCCCGATGCCGGGGATGTATGCGGTCACTTCTTCGCCATTGGTAAGACGGACGCGCGCCACTTTCCGAAGCGCCGAGTTCGGCTTCTTCGGCGTCACGGTCTTGACTTGCGTGCAGACGCCACGCCTCTGAGGGTTTCCCTTCACCTCAAAGTTGCGCGTCGGAAGATCAGGGTGCCCCGGTTTGGGACCCGTCAGAATGACCCGAAAAGCTCGGGTCTTGACCTTCCGCTCGGTCTTCTCGCGACCGGCTCGGACTAATTGATTAATCGTCGGCAATTTTGCTCACAGAGAAAGATGGGCCACGCTGCGCTGGCTCGGGACCTGGGGCAGTATATCAGGGCATTTTCGCCTCGTCAACGGAGCGCAGCAGCCGGCGCGCCAGCTCGCGGGCCTCGTGGCGGACGTTATTGGCGTTCGCCTGCACGATCTCGTCCCACAGCTCTCGCGACGAGCGCGCGAGGCGCAAGACCTCCCGTCCCGCCGGTCCGCAGTACTGTTCGAAACCGGCGTCGATCTCGCCCATCCGCTCGGCAAGCTCCCATGCAAGCAGCTGAGGCAGGTGCGACGTGACCGCTACTATGCGGTCGTGCAACGCGGCTTCGCAAGCGAACGGTTTTGCACCCATACTGGTCGCAAAGGCATGTACTCGAGCTTCGAGCGCTCGGTCGCCGGTCGGGACGTACGCCCACCAGCATCCTTCGAATAACGCCGCATCGGCGCCGCCCGGGCCGCTCCGTTCTCTTCCCGCAAAGGGATGAGTCGCTACGAAGGCTCTCACGCCGGCTGCGGCCCGTAGCACCGGCTCCTTGACGGATGCGACGTCGGCGATCAGCGAGCATGCGTGTCCCGCAGCGGCAATCCGCCGAAGCTCCTCGCACGTCGCTCCCGGCGGCGTCGAGATGACGACGACGTCACACCGTTCGTAGAGCGTCTCGCGCGACACGGCGTCATCGATCCCTCCGCGTTCCCGCGCTTGCCGAGCATGTGCAGCGACGGCATCGTGTCCGAGAACTCGCTCGCCGTTCGCTCTGGCGCGCAGGCCGATCGAGGTGCCGATGAGTCCCGTTCCGAGAATGCCGATCACGGCCGCGAAAGATCGGGGCGCAAGACGCTCGCGCCGTCCAGATAGACGTGCTCGACCTCCGACTGCGCGCGGTCGGTATTCACGTGCATGAGCACCCGAATGACGCGCCCCAACGATCCTGGAACGTCGACTTCACTGAAGTGCAGCATAGGCACGTGCACCCAGCCGAGCTCTCGAGCCCCAAGTGCCGGGAAGACCGCCCGTAGATCGGGCGTCAAGCTAAAGAGAATCGACGCGATTGCATCCGTCTCCACGCCGTTTCGCGTCGCCATCTCACGCAGAAGCCGTTTCGTCGCGAACAGGATGGCATCGCGATCGTCTGCGTCCACGGTGATGGCGCCACGTACGCCGCGGATCACTCTCCTGCTCGGACGAGATCGGCCAGCGGAATTGGAATCTGCGCGAGATCCTCAACGATTTCACTGAAATCGGCAAACGTGAGCGCCTGGTCCTTGTCGCTCTTCGCTTCCGGCGGATTCGGATGCACCTCGACGAGAAGGCCGTGCGCTCCAACCGCCTTCGCAGCCCGACAGAGGGGACGAATCCAGCGTCGCACGCCGACTCCGTGGCTCGGATCGACGAGCACCGGAAGGTGCGAGCGTTCGCGGAGAACCGGAACGGCGGAGAGATCGAGTGTATTCCGCGTTGCCGACTCGAACGTGCGAATTCCCCGTTCGCACAGCATGACGTTCGGATTGCCCTCCGCTAAGATGTACTCGGCGGCAGCGAGCAGCTCGTCGATGGTCGCCGAGAAACCGCGCTTCAGCAGCACGGGACGGCCTGCGCGTCCCACCGCTTTGAGAAGATCGAAGTTCTGCATGTTGCGCGCGCCTATTTGGAGGACGTCGACGTGCTCGGCCATCCGCGAGACTTGGTCGACCGTCATCACTTCGCTGACGGTTGGAAGCCCGCTGGCGCGACCGGCTTCGGCGAGCAGCGTTACGCCCTCCCATCCAAGTCCTTGGAACGCGTAGGGACTCGTTCGCGGTTTGAACGCGCCTCCCCGAAGCATGATGGCGCCCCGCGCTGCAACCTCGCGAGCCGTCTCGAGAATTTGCTCGCGCGACTCGATCGAGCACGGTCCAGCGATGATGACGAACTCGCCGTCTCCGATGCGCACGTTTCCGACGCGCAGCACCGTGCCGTGGGGTTTGCTTGGCCTTGCGACGCGAGGAAACGGCGACTCGACTTGAACGATGATCGGCTCGACGACTCGATGCTCGGGCACGCGTTCTAGCGACGGCGTTACCCCTGCCGGCGTTCCAACCGGCTCACCGACGTGCGCGTCGTAACTCCCCAGAACGGCAAGCGATTTGCACGCCGAGCGTAGGTTCGCGAGCGCTGCCGCGACTGCCGAGTCATCGACGTCTCCGTCGAAGTCGATGTAAAAGATGCGCTCCGCGCCATGACCCAGATACGGCTTTGATTCGAGCTTGTCGCCATTGATTCCAGATTCGGCAAGAATCGAGAGACAACGCGCGAGCGACCCCGTGCGCTCCTCGACTGCGAAGATGAGGGAGGTCTTTCTCCGCGCATCGCTGGCCCGCGCCAACCCGGGAAGAGATCCGTGTTTCGGACGCACGATGAGAAAGCGCGTGTACGTCGCGGGATGATCCGCGCAGTGCGCCGCAAGCTCGATGAGGCCGTACAAGGTCGCAGCAGAAGGGGGCGCGAGCGCGGCGATCTCCGGACTCCCGCCTCGCGCAACCTCCCTTGCGGCCACGCCCGTGTCTTCACAAGGAATCGCACGCGCATGCTCGAGCCCAGCGAGAAACTTACCACACTCGGCGATCACGAGCGGGTGCGCGAGCACTTCGCGCACGTCGCGAAGCGTCGCGCCACGTACGCCTAGCAAACGATGATCGACGCGCCACAGTATCTCCGCAACCGGCGAAAGCTCGAACTCTCCGATCAGATCGTATGCTTCGCGCACGGTTCCGCCGATCGCGTTCTCGATCGGAATGACGCCGAAGTCGCCACGAAGACTCGAGAGCAGCGTTACCAGTTCTCGATAACTTGGCACGCCTAGCGTGCTTCCGGCAATGCCACGCTCGCGCATGAAGTGCTCGAGAACGAGCTGAGAATACGCTCCGTCGACGCCTTGATAGACCGCGATCGCCACGATGTCTCCGTTAATACGGAAACCGCAGGTCATGCCCTTTTTGAGTGCGCCCTTCCCCGCGTGCTATAGTGCGAACGTGGCTGCGAGCGGCACCCTGTACGAAGAGGAGCGGCTTTCCGTTCTCGACGGCCTTCGCGGCGTCGCGGTACTCCTCGTGCTTTGGTACCACGTTTGGGAGATAACGTGGTTGCCGGCGCCGGCACCGTGGCTCGAGTTCGTGCCCGAGACCGGCTTCATCGGCGTTCATCTATTCTTCTTCTTGAGCGGACTCGTCATTTCGTATCCGTTCGCGAGAGCGATCGCGCACCAGGCGACGCCACCGTCATGGAGACACTTCGTCTGGCGGCGATGCATCAAGATCGTCCCTTCCTACGTGCTTTCGATCGCCCTCATGTATGCAATCGGCTATGCGCAGACGCAAGACTCGACGCCTGCGGCGCAAGCGATCGCGACGCATCTGCTCTTCATTCACACGTGGTTTCCCGCAACGTACGGCTCGATCAACGGAGTCTTGTGGACGCTCGCCGTCGAGGTCGAATTCTACCTGCTCTTTCCGCTGCTCTGGCTTTTCTTTTCGCGATCGCCGTGGCTGACGGCGGCGGCGATGATTCTCGCAGCGGTTGCTTGGAGAGCGTCGCTCTCCGTCTGCTGCTATCACGCGCTCTTCGTACCGTACAGCGAAAATCTGCCCGGCTATCTCGACGTCTTCGCGTGTGGCATGCTTGCCTCTTGGATATACTGCCGCTCGTCACGACTCAATCATGAAGGAAAGCGCGTCGTGCAGCGCCTTGCGCCCTTTCTGTTCGCTGGCGGAAGCGTCGCGGCAATCCTGCTCCTGCAAAATCTCTTCGCATATCGCCATCACGACCAATGGGCCTCCGTGTGGCAGATCGGACGCCGCGAGTATTTCGGCTTTGCGTTTGCCGCTATCGCGCTGGGAGCGCTCTGGAGCCCGCGCCTACTTCAACTCTCGCTCGCGAATCGCGTCCTCATGTTCCTCGGAGCGATTTCCTACAATCTCTACCTTTATCACCAGGTCGTCGCGCGAGAGCTCCTCCGCATTCACATTCCCCCGTACACGGGGGATCCGCACGCAAGTCCGCATTGGCAAGCGCTC
Organism: Vulcanimicrobiota bacterium; assembly: GCA_030038335.1. Taxonomy (GTDB): domain Bacteria; phylum Vulcanimicrobiota; class Vulcanimicrobiia; order Vulcanimicrobiales; family Vulcanimicrobiaceae; genus Tyrphobacter. Next base: position 2,711 of record JASHPC010000173.1, on the reverse strand, counting down.
TTCACGATCGTCGCCTCTCTTGCGGCAATTATGCTTGCGACGCTGATCACGTACGGGTTCGAAAGGCCGTTACTCCGATTGCCCGATCCGCCGCGATTTCGGGCACTTCTTCAATCGTGGGGCAACGCGGTCAAGCGCTGATAGAAGCGATCGTAGCGACAGCGATCGTTGCGATACTGCTCGGCGCCGCGCTTTCGGCAATCGCTGCCGCGAACGCGCACTTCGGACCCGACCCCGCACGCGCTGCGATGGACGCTGCGCTTCAGCGCGAGTTGCGCGCCGCGCGCAACCTTCTCAAATACGAAGGGGCTACGCTAGAGCCGGCAGCGATTGCGACAAGCCTACCACTTCCGAGTGGCTCGCCGCTCCCTGCGACGCTCTCGCTGCAGACGGCGGCATTGCCGGACGGAGCCGTTGAGGTCGTCGTGACGGTCGTTGCAGCGAATGGCCCAGCGACCGTGCGGCGCTCGTTATCCGCAACGTTTCCGCCGCCCGTTCCCGTTCCGGGAAGCACCGTCGTTCTTCCCACGCTGGTTCCGGCGCCGACGGGAGCACCGTAGCGCATGCTTCTTCGCACAGTCTTTCTTTGCATCGCTTGCACCGCGTTAGCCGAAACGATGCTTCAGGCGTCGGCGGCACTTGCGGTGACTGCAGCGCATCGGCGCGGCCTCGCTGCCGCCGCGACCGCGCTGGCCGATGCGCTCCAACATGCACAGGCGATCGTCGCCGACGCCGCATCGCGAGGAGCGTCGCTTCCCGCGCCCGTTCCGTCGCCGGTGACGACGTGCGCGTCCGGCGACTCGACACCGTGTGCGCTGGACGCTGATGAGAGCGTCACGTTCTCGACGCCGGAACCGACTGCGTGCGCTTCCGCCGGGTGTTCGAGCTTCGGCCAGGAGAACGATGCGGTCGTCGAGGGTCGCGTCCTCGCCCGTCTTCAAGCCCGTGTCAGCGACAGAAACGGGAGCGTCGTGGCGCAGCGCGGTGAGGAAGTCGTCTTCCGCACCCTACGCGTGCCGCCGTACGCTATCGCAGCCGGCGTGATCGATGCAACCCCGGACGACGGCGAAAGCGGACCTGGCGACGCAAGCGGAATCCCGCCGAACGCATTGGGCGCCGGGACTCTCATTGACGTTCTTTACGAGAACGCAGCGACGGGAACGCTTATGCCCGCGAACGTTTGGCGAGGCTTCCAGGCGAACACAGCCGGAGCTGGGGACTGGTCGCCGTGAACTCCCTTACGTGGATGCTTTGAACAGACTGTCCGTGATGCTGGCGGCGATGGGAACGCGAACTTCCTTCCCCTGGAATCCGGAGATGAAGGTCCACAGCCACAAAACGAGCGCAAGCACCGACCAGAGCATCGATAGCGGAACCGTCAGAAGCCACAGGTGGAGCATCGGGAAGATGACCCAGAAGACGGCGACGTCGACGATCCACCATCCTACCCACAGTACGATCGACTGCGCTGCCGCAAATCGCACGAACTTGTTTGTCCCGCCGCCGACGAGCATGATGATGCCCCCTAGCCACGTGAGGAGATAGGCGAGCCCTGCGGCGACGTTCGGCTCAAGTCCAAAGGGTGTGTCTTTGGGTTGGCTGACCATGTATTGCGGTTTCCTCTCTCTCCTTCGCGGAGTGCGAAAACGTTGGCATAGAGTTCGCCGGGCCTCCGCCAACTGCCTTGGCAGGCATGGAATCGAACGGGCGGCAAGCGAAGCGCCCTCTTACCGATGGCAAAAGCGCGCTATTTGTTTCTCCTCCTGCCATTCGTCGCGTATCTCTACCCGCCGCTCTACGATCGCATGGAGCCGCGGATTTTCGGCTTTCCATTCTTCTACGCGTACCAACTGATCTGGGTCGCGCTGACGTCGTTGCTTTTGGCCGCAGTGATTTGGATGGAGCGCTCGCGGCGATGACCTCTCACGCTCGGGACGTCATTTTTGCGACGCTCGTCCTCGCCGTGACGCTGCTCGGCTTCGTCGCCGCACGCTGGAGCCCGGCGAATCTGCGCCATCCGGAAGAATGGGCTTTAGGCGGGCGGCGATTCGGTACCGCGATCTCATGGTTCCTCATCGGAGGTGATCTCTACACGGCGTATACGTTCATTGCGGTGCCCGCGCTCTTGTACGGTGCCGGCTCACTTGGCTTTTACGCTGTGCCATATGCTGCGATAGCATATCCGTTTGCGTTCGTCGTCTTCACTCGTTTCTGGAGGATTGCTCGCCAGAACAACTACATAACGGCCGCGGACTTCGTTCGCGACCGCTTCGGAAGCAGGTCTCTCGAGATTGCCATCGCGGCAACCGGCATTCTTGCGTCGCTCCCGTACATCGCGCTGCAAGTCGTTGGCATGAAGGCAGTTCTCACGTACCTTGGCGGCGCGTTCGCAGTCGCGAACGGCACGCTCGCGTTGACGATCGCATTCGTGTTGCTCGCCGCGTACACCGTCACGAGCGGACTGCGCGCGCCAGCCGCCATAGCCGTCGTCAAGGACACGCTCATTTACGCGACGGTGATTGCCGCACTCGTCATCATTCCGGCGCGTCTCGGCGGGTGGGCGCACGTATTCAATGCGAGCGCGGCCGGGCTCGCGGCGCGTACGAAGCCGGTGTCGATCCTTCTGCCACCGTCGCTGGACCTTGCGTACGCAACGATGGCATTCGGCTCTTGCCTTGCGCTCTTCATGTATCCGCACTCCATCACGTCGG
>JASHPC010000172.1 GCA_030038335.1 Vulcanimicrobiota bacterium | reverse complement strand
GCACGCTCGCAACCGAGCCGGCAATCGTAACCGCCGCATCGTCCTGCTGAGCGCGCAGATCTTTCATCGGCAGCGCACCGAGGCGAAGCAAATCCGCCTGCACGGACGCGAGTGGATGTCCGGAGACGAAGATTCCGAGTGTCTCTTTTTCCCAGGCGAGCATCTCTCGCTTCGAAGGCTCCGGCACGCTCGGCAGCACCGGCGCTAGCGCTGGTGCGTCGCGCGCGATGTCGCCGAAGAGCGACGCCTGCCCTAACTCCGCATCGCGGGTTGCGCGCGCGGCAGTCTCGAGCGCGCGATCGAGAGCTGCGAGTTTTTGCGCGCGATTTCCCGGCAGTGCGTCCGTCGCTCCACACTTCACCAGCGCTTCGAAGACTCGACGATTGACCTGCCGCGCATTCACTCGGCCTGCTACGTCGAAGATGTCGATGAAGGCGCCGTCGCGCTCGCGAGCATCGATGATGGCGCGCACCGCATCCTCTCCGACGCCTTTCACGGCGGAGAGTCCGAAACGAATCTGTTCTCCGACCACCGTGAAGTCGACGCCTGACTCGTTGACGTCGGGCGGTAGCACGGCAACCCCCGAGCGGCGCGCGTCATCGATGTACTCTGCGAGCTTGTCCGTGCGGTCTTTCACCGACGTCATGAGCGCGCTGACGTACGCGAGCGGATAGTTCGCCTTCAAGTACGCGGTCTGATAGACGATCATGGCATACGCCGCCGCGTGCGCCTTGTTGAATCCGTAGCCGGCAAACGGCTCGACGAAGGCAAATATCTCTTCGGCCAATGCGCGCGAGATGCCGCTGTGCTCCATCGCGCCGGTGATGAAGCGCTCCCGGTAGATCGGCACCTGTTCCTTCAGTTTCTTTCCCATGACTTTGCGCAGCTCGTCCGCCTCCGCCATCGAGAAGCCGGCGATATCACGCGCGATGAGCATGACTTGCTCCTGATAGACGGCGACGCCATACGTCTCTCGCAGAATAGGCTCGAGCTTCGGGTGCAGGTAGCTCGGCTTGGTACGGCCGTGCTTGTTGCGAATGTACAGAGGAATCCACTCCATCGGTCCCGGCCGGTAGAGCGCAACGAGCGCAATGATGTCTTCGAAACGCGACGGCTGCAGCTCCGTGCAAACGCGCTTCATACCCTCCGACTCTACTTGGAAGACGCCGACGGTCTCTCCGCGACCGAGCATTTCGAGCGTCCTGCGATCGTCAAGCGGCACTTTCTCGAGCTCAAACTCCGGCTCGCTACGGCGAATCTCCGCGACCGCGTTGTGCATCACCGTCAGGTTGCGCAGGCCGAGAAAGTCCATCTTGAGCAGACCGATCTTTTCGATCCACTCCATGTCGTATTGGGTGTTAACTCCGCCGTCTGAGAACTTCACGAGCGGAACGTACTCGACGAGCGGCCTGTCGGAGATGACGACGCCCGCCGCGTGCGTGCCCGCGTTGCGCGAGAGCCCTTCGATCGTCTTCGCCGTGTCGAGCAGATGCCGCAACTGAGGATGTCCGTCATAGAGCATCTTCAGTTCCGAGATCTGCGCAGTAGCTGCTTCGATCGAGAGGCCGCTAGGCCCCGAAGGAATGAGTTTTGCCACGCGATCGACGTCCGGAAGCGGCACGCCGAGAACGCGGCCCGCATCGCGAACGGCCGCGCGCGCCGCCATCGTACCGAACGTCACGATTTGCGCGACACGGTCGGCTCCGTACTTTTCCGTGACGTACTCGATGACTTCGTCGCGCCGCTCGACGCAGAAGTCGGTGTCGATATCGGGCATCGATATTCGATCCGGGTTGAGGAAACGCTCGAAGAAGAGATCGAATGCGAGCGGATCGAGGTCCGTGATTCGCAAGCAGTACGCGACGAGCGAACCGACAGCGGAGCCTCTTCCAGGCCCAACGGGAATGTCGCGGTCGCGTGCGTACTTGATGAAGTCCCAGACAATGAGAAAGTACGACGCGTATCCCATTGCAGCGATGACGCCGAGTTCGTAGTTCAGGCGCTCGCGTAGCTCGCCGTCGTTGCGGGCTCGCACTTCTCCATAACGCTGCGCGAGGCCGGCTTCACAAAGAGCGCGCAAGTAGCTGTCTGGGTCGCTCGAACCGTCCGCTTGCGACGGCACAGGATACTCCGGCATGCTGAACGTGCGTTTTGGAAAGCGCAGGTCAACGCGCCGCGCGATCTCGAGCGTATTTTCGCAGGCCTCCGGCAGATCGCTCCAGAGCTCGTACATTTCGTCGGGAGACTTCACGTAGAACTGGTCGGTCGCAAACTTGAGGCGGTTCGTATCGGCAACGGTCTTCCCCGTTCCAATGCAGAGCAGTACGTCGTGCGCGACGGCATCGGCGCACTCGTGGTAATGCGCATCGTTCGTCGCCACGATCGGCACGCCGAGCTCGCGCGCGACGCCGACGAGCCCGCCGTTGATCGCGTCTTGCTCGGGCATCCCGTGACGCATGACTTCGATGTAAAACCGGTCTGCGAAGATTTCGCGATACGTCTTTGCGTTTTTCAGAGCGGTTTCACGGTCGTTTCTCAGGAGCGGAGCCGCGACGAGCCCGGAGATGCATCCTGAAAGAAGGATGAGACCTCGGTTGTGTTGCTCCAAGAGCTCTAGGTCGATCCGCGGCTTGTAGTAATATCCTTCGAGGAAGCCCTTTGAAACGAGGGCGGTCAAATTTCTGTACCCCTCGAGGTCCGCCGCAAGCAGGGTGACGTGGGCCTCATCTCGCAGCGTACGGTCAAGATGGCCGCGGGGCGCTATATACGCCTCGCAGCCGATGATAGGAGTAAGGTTTTCACGACGGGCCGCATGGTAGAACTCCATCGCTCCGTACATGACGCCGTGATCGGTCAGCGCGACCGCGGGCGAACCGAACTCGGCGACGCGTTGACAGAGCCGATCGATTCGGCATGCGCCGTCGAGCAGCGAGTATTCGGAATGAACGTGAAGGTGTACGAACTGGCGCAAATCTCGGTTCTCAATCCGGGTAAGGCATGAAGAGCTCCTCTTCCTCTCCGCTAAGCGAGGCTGACGCCCTCCGCCGGGAACTCGCGCGGATGAAGAAGCGTCTGGCTTCTCTGGAAGCCGAGAGGAACGAGTATGCTCAACAGGTTGAGGAGCTCTTCGTGCTCCAGCAGGTCTTCTCCACCATCAACTCGACGCTCGACATCAACGACATCCTCTCCACCGTCCTGCGCGGCGTACATGAAGCGCTCACGTTCCGTCGCGTCATGCTCTTCGACGTGCAGCAGGATGGAACGATCGCGCGCCGGCTCGAGTGCGACGAAGAGGGAAACGTCACCCGGTCAGGCGACGAGCAAGCGTACCGCCACGAGTCGACGCTCAAAGACGTCGCGACCGGATCGCTTCCTCTCGCCTGCGGGGCGGCCGGATCGGGAGCACCGCTCGACGATACTCGCGGCAGCTACTGCGTCGTGCCGCTCGTTGCGCGTAACGTCGTTCGTGGTTTGCTCTACGCCGACGATTCTCCCAAGGTGGAAATCGGCGAGAGCTCCGTTCGCATGCTCCTCGACTTCGCCGCTCAGGCCGCGGTCGCAATGGAGAACGCCCGACTCTACGAGGAGACGCGGCACCTTCTCGAGGAGACGCAACGGCTCGCGCTTACCGACGCTCTCACCGGAATCTCGAACCGTCGCGCGCTGCACGAGCTCTTCGATCACGAGCTGAAGACGGCGGAACGCTATCAAACCTCCTTGGCATTCGTGATTCTCGACCTCGACGACCTCAAGCACATCAACGACAGTGGCGGACACAGTCTTGGGGATCTCGCGCTCAAGCGCTTCGCCCAGGTGCTGACCCGTAACGCGCGGCGCGGCGACATCGTCGCGCGCTATGCGGGCGACGAGTTCGTTATCATCATGACGCACAGCGACCGCGCAGCGGCAACGAAAGGCGTCGAGCGCATGATGGCGGCATTGCAAGGCCAGAATCTGCTCGCGTCCGTCGGTGTCTCGATGTTTCCCGACGATGGTCGCGACGAGCAATCCCTTTTCTTTGCAGCCGACGAAGCGCTCTACGACGCGAAGATGGCTGGAAAGAACTGTTACCGCTTCTCGCGCGGTGCGGAGCGCGCACCGATTTGCAGCGCGCAGTGATCGCGCTTCTCATCGACTCGCTGGCCGCGCTTCCGGCGGCGGTGTGGCTCTGCGCGGTCATCTCCCAGAGCAGACGAGAGCGCCGCGTCGCAAATTTTGCTTGGGCGACACTCGCCGCCGTCGTTATCTCGGGCATCCTCGCGCACGTGAATCGCTGGCTCTTCCTTTGGAAAAGCCATCCCAACTTCCCGAGTGGTCACGAAACCTTCGCGGCATGCGTCGGAACGGCGCTCGTCGCTCTCGACAGACGTTATCTCCCGCTCTCGCTCGCAATTTGTGTCGTGCTCGGATATGCGCTCGTCCGTGCAGGATGGCACGGACGCCTCGAGGTCGCCGGCGGATTCATTCTCGGCATCGCTGTCGCTGCAGGAGCCTTGCAGGTAAACGGCATCGACCCTCGCACGAAATAGCCATGCAACTCGCACCGTATCTCTTCTTTCATGGCGCGTGCGAAGAGGCGCTCAACTTCTACGCGAAGTGTCTGGACGGACACATCGCGCACCTCAGCCGCGTCGCGGGAACGCCCGCGGAGGAGCACGTCTCTCCCGAGCACCGCAACATGGTGATGCACGCAACCTTCGTAGCCGGCGACGTTACCTTCATGGCGTCGGACGGCCGCCCGGGGGCGCTCCCCGACGGCGAAGACGATATCGTGTTGTCACTTGCGACGAGCGACGCCGCGGAAGGCGAGCGTGTCTTCGCTGCGCTTGCAGAAGGCGGAAAAGTTGAGATGCCATTGCAGGACGCTTTCTGGGGCGGCCGTTTTGGGCAGCTCACGGATCGCTTCGGCATCCAGTGGATGCTCTCGATTCACGAGCGCTAACGCGTCAGGAAGCCTGTACCGAAAGCTCCCAACGGTAACCGTCCGGGTCGTGAAACCAGAGCCCCATGTTCTTCGACCCGCGCGCTTCCGGTCCAATCTCGTCGCCCGGATCTTCTAGATCGACGCCGGCTTCGCGAAGCGTCTCGAGCGCAGCCCTCAGTTCGTCCATATCGCGTAGATGAAAGGACATGTGACGGATGACGCCCGGATGCGGAACGCCCTTGTGGAGGACGACGGTGACGTCGTCGTTCGTGAGGCCCACGTATCCCGAGCCTGAAAACATCTCTTCCAGGTCGAAGTTCTCTTTCCACCATCGCGCGCTGCGACGCGGGTCGCGCACCGCGAGCCCGAAGTGACCGACCGTTCCGAGATGTACCTTCATTGAGTCGCTCCTGCCTTACGTAGCATCTCGAGTACCCGTTCTCGCGGCAACGCATGCACGGTAACGCCTCGCCGTCCCGTCATCGTCGTCGCTTCGAAGAGCGCATCGTAGATCGCGGCCTCCGTCGCTTCGGCGGTCGCTTGATAGAGCGCGTCGAGCCGGTCGTCGTCGACGATCGCCGGCACGGACGGAGCCGAGAGATTGAAGTGGCCTGTGTGCCGGTAGACGCGCGTCGTCGAGAAGGCGACGAACAAATCGCCGCTGCCAACGTCCGACGTCAAACCGGTGCGCCCCATGCCGAGAGCCGCGCGTAGCGCGATTGCATGCAGTTGACGGGAGTCAAGCGGTGCATTCGTTGCAACGACGACGACGATCGAGCCAGAGGCCGCTCGCCCTCCGACGGAGACGGGGCGCGGATACGTCGTTCTGTCGACGTCGCGCAGACGCTCGCCGACGGGTACGCCTACGATCCTGAGTTGCTCGCGCGTACTTCCCGTGTTGTCGTTGACGAGAACGCCGACCGTGTAGCCGCCTAACGCCGTCGGGAGACGACGCGACGCCGAGCCGATTCCGGCCTTGAAGTCGAACGCGCGCATGCCGGTCCCCGCACCGACGCTGCCGCGCGCGAACTCTCCCTCACGAGCACCGTCGAGGAGACGTACGACGTCCTCCGCCGTCACTGCGCGCGCTTGGATGTCATTGAGCCCTTGATCGTCGCATTCGGCGACGACCGGCAGCGGGACGTCGTCGCTGCGCCCGATCTCCGGGTGCTTCTCGATCTGCCACGAGACGACACCGTCGTCCGCCCGGCCGACGTCGAGCGTATCCGTGAGCACGATCGGCTCTTCCAAATAGCCGGACTCCGTGATCCAGTGGGTCCCGGTCATCTCGCCGTTCCCATTGAAGGCAAGGAAGGCCGCGGAGACCTTCTCGTCCCAGGGATCCGCGTTCGGCAGCACGGCGGTCGCGCCGGTCCGTACGTCGGAGCCCTCGATCAGAGTGAGATTCCCGACGCGGACCCCCGGCACGTCGGTGATGCCGTCGAGCGGACCGGACGCGAACTCCCCGAACCTGAAAGGCAGAGCCGCCCCTGCAGTCAAGGGAAGGGTAATAAAGAGCATCAGCAGGGTAGAGACCAGAAGCCTAGACATGGGAAGACGCATTCGCACCTCCGTGCAGTGCGCCTTGGATGCCGTGAGAGAGGAGAACGCATGCTGACCGTTCCGGATACACTGCGCGCCGGGAGACTCTGGGAAAATCTCTCGGTCGCCGAGCTGATGGAACACTCCATACGGAAAGGCGAGGGGGCCCTCGGTCCGGACGGGCAGTTGATGGTCGACACACGCCCTCACACCGGCCGGTCGCCGAAGGACAAGTTCTTCGTCCGAGAGCCGGGGAGCGAAGCCGCGATCGACTGGGGCGACGTGAACCAAGCGATCGACGAGGCGCGCTTCGACGCTCTCTTCGATCGCGTCGATGAATACATGAGTCACCGCGACGTGTACGCGCTCGACTGCTACGTCGGCGCCGATGAAGCGTTCCGCCTACCGGTCCGCGTCTACACTGAGTTTGCGTGGCACAATCTTTTTGCGCGCCACCTGTTCATCACGCCGGAGCGCATGCCCGCAGATTTCACTCCAGCGTTCACCGTCGTCGACGCCGCGAACTTTCAGGCGGAGCCGGAACGCGACGGAACGCGCAGTAGCACGTTCGTGCTCGTGAACTTCCGCCGGCGCATGATTCTCATTGGCGGAACACGCTATGCTGGCGAGATCAAAAAGTCGGTCTTCACGGTAATGAACTACCTCCTTCCGCAACGCGACGCTCTGCCGATGCACTGCTCCGCGAACGTCGGCGCCGAAGGCGACCTCGCGATCTTCTTCGGACTCTCGGGTACGGGGAAGACGACGCTCTCCTCGGATCCACATCGTCCCCTCATCGGCGACGATGAGCATGGCTGGGACGACAACGGCGTCTTCAACTTCGAAGGTGGATGTTACGCAAAGGTGATTCGTCTCTCGCCGACGGCGGAGCCGGAGATCTGGGCGGCGACGCATCGTTACTCTACGGTGCTCGAAAATGTCGTGTACGACGAGCACAGCCGCGACATTGACGCCGACTCCGAGGCGAAGACCGAGAACACCCGCGCTGCCTATCCCCTCGAGTTCATTCCGAACACCGTCGCAGGCAGCAAGGGGCCGCATCCGAAGGTCGTGCTCATGCTCACTGCCGACGCCTTCGGCGTTCTGCCGCCGATCTCGCGGATGTCGCGCGAACAGGCAATGTACCATTTTCTTTCGGGATACACCGCGAAGGT
>JASHPC010000017.1 GCA_030038335.1 Vulcanimicrobiota bacterium | reverse complement strand
CCGATCCTCCCGGATAGAAAGCCAATAAGAGACAGAGAGTGCGCGCCTCAGGTGAGCCCGCGCAGCGCCACGCGAGGAACGTTGCGAAGCCGAGCAACCAAAACGATGCAACGCACCAGAGCCAGATATCCCATCGCCACGCCGGTTTGCCACCCGCAACGAACGTTAGCCGTAGCGTTCGGCCATCACGGGAAAGGACGACAGGAATGCGCTCGTGCGGGTGAACGCCGGTAAGCAAACGATAGCGCTCGGCAGGAGAGAGCATGCGCAGCTTGATCAGGTCGCCCGCGCGCAAGCCACTTTTTTGCGCCGCGCCACCAGGATCGACGGAGACGATGCGCGCGAGGGCCGGATTCTGCACGCGATCGACCTGGAATCCGAGCGCGGACGATGCCTCGATGTCGTCGGTAAAGAGACTCCGGGCGTTGATCGCAATGCAGCAAGCGCAGACTGCCAGCAGCAGAATGCGCCAACTCGTCGCATTCATTTCGTTTTACGTCCGCGCGAGCGCGACGGCCGGCATCGTCTGCTTCCGCTCGAGTAACGCCGACGCAATGCCGACGTGATGGGCGAGCAGCGAGACCGCAGCGATCTCGTCACCGAGATATGCCGTGCGATCCGGCTTTGGACCGCAGCAGAGAAATCCAAGCACGGTGCCGCGCAGCGTCATCGGCACGAAGAGCACGTGGTGTCGTTCTTCGGACTCGTCATCGAGCTCGAACGACTCTTGCCAGCGTCGCAAGCGGAGCGCCGGCTCGTCGTTATATCCGTATGACTGCGGAAAGGTGAAGCTGCCGGCCTCGCTGACGCGGTCGTAGCCGCTTCCACCGGTTACGTAGAGTGCGGTGCCGAGCGGCTCTAGACAATGCTGCACCGTATTCACGGCAACGTCCATGATCGCCCGCGCGTCGGTCCCCGCATCCGCTTCTCGCGCCACGCGTTCGATCGAAGCGAGACCTCGCATGCGCTTGCGAAAGAACGTCTTCGTCATGCGATCTTCGACGAAGCCGTGAATCGAGCGTGCGGAGATTCCCAAGACGAGAACGACGACGAGCGTCAGCGCCTGAGCGGCAAAGCCCGAACGCGCGGTCGAGAAGCCCATCGATTGCTCGAAGATTCTGCCGATAACCCATTCGGCTACGACGAAGAGACCGACGATGATCGCAGATGCTATGCCGAAAACAGTTGCGCGCGAGACGAGAATGTTGAGGTCGATGAGCCGGTGACGGAGAACGGGATACGCGACGCCGAAGGCGAGGAAGAAGACGATGAGCGCATCCAAGAGGTCGCCGTTGTGGCCGCGGAGGTATGGCAGGTTCGCTAACATCGACAGTACGGTAGCGATGAGCCACATCGAGCCGAGCCATCGCATGGGCGTGGCATGAGCCGCACGAGCAGAGACCATGCCATCGACGATCGCAACGATGAGCGCCGCCGCTAGGAGCAGAGCGACGGGAGCGCCCTCGACTTCTATCACGGCGAAGCCGGAGCCATTCCAGAGATCGTACGTAAATGCAAAGCACAAGAGCGCGGCCCATAAGAGCGCTACGATCGATGCCTTTCCGAAGAACGTTCGCAGTCGAGTCGCGTTCGGTGGATAGATCGCAAGGAAGCGCAGCGATGCCCATACGATTGCTCCTCCGAAGAAAGGCGGAGCTACCCAATAGAACAGCGTCCCGAGCCACGCGTTGTCGCAGACGAGCGCCGCACCTTTGCAGAACGCGCTGAGCCCCGCCAGCAGCAGAACGAGTGCAGCGAACTCTCCAGCCCTTCGTTCTCGGGCGCGCAGCACGACGAGGATCGCTACAATGAAAGCGCCGAGCGCAGTCAGCGCGGAGAGCAGTTTCTGAACTTGCTCCTGAACGGCAAGCGTTCCAGAAAACGGAACGAACGCGAAGCTGACGACGTGCCGCTCTCCCTTAGGCCCGACAACGACGATATGAGCGACGGTTCCGACGTTGCCCGAGTCTTCCATCACGACTTCTGCATGTCGCGGAGCGACGACGAGTTCGCCAGCGCGAAGACCGGCCTTTGCTGCCGGACCAGCCGGGTCGACATACGTAAGCGGGGTGATGTTCAAGCCGCTTTCCGTGAGGTAGCCGCCATAACCCCATGTGATCGGCAAGATCGCAACGAGCAGCGCCAACGGCGCTCCGATCCCTGCTAAGGCGAGAATGACGCCGCGGAGCTTCACCCAACGGGGTTCGACACGACGTCCTCGCGCACCCTATGCCAGGCTTTGTAGCCTAGCGCAGAATCTCTACGAGAAGAACCCACGCATTGAAGACGCTCAATATGAGCGCGACGAGAATCGCGTCGGCAAGAAGCGTGAACGCGCCCGGAGATCCGACCGCGGCGTGCGCAAAAGCCGCAACCGCGGGAGCCGTCGCGAGTTGTGCGGCCACGACGTGAACGGCAATCCAGTGCGGGCGCGCGCCGGCTCCGCGACTTGCGAAGCCACTGTACGTCAGTGCGGCGCAGAACAGCCACGTCGCGCAGCTTATCACGCCTAGTTGGATGACTGCAGCGTTTCCGATCTGGCCGGGGAAGAGCGCGAGCGATGCTTCGACAAGCGCTCCCACGAGAGCAGCGAGCGTTACTCCCGACGCGCAGGTAACCATGCGTACTGCAAGATGCGCGTGATGTTGAGCGAAAGCGCGACAAAGAGCAATCCTGTCAGCGCAGCAGCGGCGCCAACCTGCGCAACGAAGAAGTCATGCCATCCGCCCTGCGCTAGCAGATGTATCCCGCCTAATGGTTGCTGAAGACCGCACCGTGCGGAACTGCGCTGCCGTTCCATCCATCCGGCCACGCGCGCGTGAAATCGATGGACTGCGGATCGAGTGTGAGGTGGCCGGTCTGGCGATCGATCGTCGCGAAGAGCGCGTGCGATTGCATTGCGCCGTATCCTGTCATCACAAGCCTGTCGCCGCCGGGTTCGACGGCAATCCAATGGGGATCGTAATCGGAGCGCAGCAAAATGCGGCTGACTTCATGCGGATGCGCGGGATCGGAAACGTCAAGGCTCGCGATCGCGTGGCCACTCTCCATCGCCTCGACGAGATAGTTGCCGACGACGACCGGAACTTCGCACGATCGGTAGCCGAAATCATAGACGAGTTGCAGCGTTGGACTATTGCCCGCAAGACCGCGCACGAGATAGAGCCCGCAGTTGAACGTCGGCACCATCACGGTGACGCCGTCCGACAGTACGCGTGGTTCCGAAGAATCCGCCGCGACGTCCGGAAACCACGTCGCCGGCTTCGGCATGACAACAGTCTTGAGTAACTTGAGATCCGAAAGACGCCAGAACTGCACGACGTGGCTCACTTGCGCACCCATCATATCCGCACTGCTCGTGACCACGCGATTGAGGCGTTCGACGACGGCGATGCTATACGGCCGAATGTTCGGATCGAGGCTCGGATCTG
>JASHPC010000171.1 GCA_030038335.1 Vulcanimicrobiota bacterium | reverse complement strand
GCGCGGCACCGGGTCGCGGCGTGGAGGGAGAGGGTGAGCTTGAGTCGATTGCGCGATGGCGCGAGATTCTGACGACGACCGCGGCGGAGCACGGACTTTTCATTGCGTATGCTGGGCTTACCGGATTCGAGGGCGGAAAAGGAATGACCGGAACCTCGTGCATCGTGAATCCCCGCGGCGAGATTACAGTGAGCGCTCCGCCGACGGAGCCGTGCATTCTCGAGGCAAATCTCGACCTTCGCGAGATCGATCTCGCCCGCGCTACGCTTCCGCTGCTCGGCGACCTCGATGCCGCCCTTCCGGACTTGCTCCTCGACGACGAGCTCCCCTTACCCCGTGTCATCACGCAATGACGTACCGCGTGATCGAAGCGGAAAAGGACGCGTGCGCGCCGCCGACCATCGATGCTGCGGTCGCGGCGGCATGGCTCGTCGCGTTCTTGCGCGATGAGCTGCGAACGCGCAGGCGCATTGAAAAAGCGGTCATTGGACTCTCGGGCGGCGTGGATTCGGCAGTGACGGCGTATTTATGCGCGCGCGCGCTTGGGCCGAAGAACGTGCACGCGATTCGCATGCCGTATCGCACCTCGAGCGACGCGAGCCTTGCTGACGCACAGCTCGTCATCGACGCACTCGGAGTTGAGTCGCGTACGATCGAGATCAGCGATGCCGCAGATGGATACTTACGTTTCGAGCCTGACGCAGACGCGCGTAGACGCGGGAACGTCATGGCTCGGATCCGCATGGTCGTGCTCTTCGATCAGTCGGCGAAACTCGATGCTCTGCCGGTCGGCACGGGAAACAAGACGGAGCGTCTCTTGGGCTACTACACCTGGCACGCCGACGACGCGCCGCCGGTGAACCCGCTCGGCGACCTTTTCAAGACGCAGGTCTGGGCGCTCGCGAAGTATCTCGACGTTCCGCAACGATTGATCGACAAAGCTCCGACGGCAGACTTGGAAGCGGACCAAACCGATGAAGGCGACCTCGGCATCACGTACGCGCGAGCCGATGCGATTCTCTCTCGCATGCTCCTGGGATACTCTAACGAACAGCTCGTCGAACGAGGCTTTTCCGCTTCGGACGTCGCGCTCGTTCGCAAACGCGTCGACGGAACGCATTGGAAGCGCCATCTGCCCACGACCGCAATGCTCTCGAACACCGCGATCAACGAGTTCTACCTCCGCCCAGTCGATTATTAACGCCTGTCATACCGAGCGAAGCGAGCGAAGCTCGCGACGTCGAGGGACCGGCAGATACTGTCAACAAGAACGGTTGACAGTGAGATAGCGTGACCTGTATGATGAACTGCGATGGCGACCTGGGTATCCACGCTCGAGCACCTCGAAGCGGCACGCGATGCGAAGCCACTTACCGACGTTTTGCCGCTGCTCGATCGCATGGTGCAAAGCTATGGCCAAGTGACGGTTGCCGCGTTGCTCGGAGCGGATCGCTCGACGATCAGTCTTTGGGTTCGTCGCAAGCGGCGCATCAGCAACGAGTTTAGTGCCCGCATTCTCGACGTGTATGCCGTCCTCGCTCGAGTACACCGCGTCTATAATCCAACGGTGGCCGCGCGATGGCTCGTCGGACACGATCCCCATTTGGGAGGCGCCCGACCGATCGACGTTCTTGCAACCGGTGGCACGAGCATGGTTATCGACGCGCTCGAAGAGATCGAAGCCGGCGCGTTCGCTTGAGGCTCTTTCGAGTCTTTCCATTTTTGCCGTCCGCTGGCAAGCACGCACCGGGCGGCGTTCTTTTTATGCCAACCGGCGGCAAGGGACGGGTTGACTCACCTCTACCGCGCACGTATTCGGTACTCTATGTGGGCAGCACGCCGGAGTGTGCCATTGCTGAGTGCTTCGGTGCCTTCGACGTTTGGGATCGCGTCGTAATCGAAGCGAAGCCGGCGACGCCGCTTGTGCCACGGAGCAGATTTGCACTTGCTGCCTACGATCTGCCCGATGACTCAGAAATCCGCAATCTCGACGACGCATCGGCATTAGTCTCCGAACATCTTCGCCCATCGAATGTCGTAACGAGAGACCGTGCGATAACGCAGGCCTGGGCGGCGAAGATTCACGCCCGCGACGGTACGCCGGCGTTTCGTGGTGGTCATACTATGAGCCGTCGTGGCAGTCGATGGGAATATGGGCGCACGATTCTCTGCGCCTATCGGGCACTCCACGCGTCCTTTCCATACGAGACGCAGCAGTCCAGGCAGCCGCAAAGGCCATTCGGCGGAGGCTTATGCGCTAGAAGGTACGAGCACGACTGCTCCCGTCACGCGTCCATCGCGAAGGGCCGCAAGCGCTTCGTTCGCTTGCGTGAGCGGCATTGACGTCGTCGTCGTGCGAGCGGGAACCCGCGGCGCGAGCGCAAGAAACTCTTCGGCATCCGCCCGCGTGAGGTTCGCGACGGAGCGCACGACGCGCTCCTCCCACAACAGATCGTAGGAAAAACTGGGGATCGGACTCATGTGAATGCCCGCGCAGACGACGACGCCGGCTTTGCGCGTAGCGGCTAACGCAGCGGGTACGAGCGCGCCTGCGGGCGCGAAGATGATCGCTGCGTCGAGCGGTTCCGGCGGCTTTTGCGTGGAGTCACCAGCCCACACCGCGCCGAGTTCGCGTGAGAACGCCTGGCCCGTCTCGTCGCCGGGTTTCGTGAACGCGAAGACACGCCGGCCTTGGTGCACGGCAATCTGCGCGACGATATGTGCCGCCGCGCCGAACCCATAGAGGCCAAGACGCTCGCCGTCCCCGGCAAAGCGCAGCGCACGGTATCCGATGAGTCCCGCGCACATGAGTGGCGAAGCCCCTGCGTCGTCGTATGCATTGGGAATCGGAAAGCAGAAGCGCTCGTCTGCGACTGCATACTCGGCGTACCCGCCGTCGATCGAATATCCCGTAAAGCGCGCGCGATTGCAGAGATTCTCGTGTCCGCTCGTGCAGTACTCGCACGTTCCGCAGGTCCAGCCCAACCACGGAATGCCGACGCGCTGACCGTGTGCAAATCGATTCGTGCCCTCGCCTGCGGCGACAACACGGCCCACGATTTCATGCCCCGGAATGATAGGTAGCTTCACGTCCGTCAGGTCGCCGGAGACGACGTGAAGATCCGTCCTGCAGACGCCGCACGCGGCGACGCGCACGAGCACTTGTCCGGCTGCTGGGCGCGGGTCTTCCCGCTGCGTTTCCTTCAAAGCCGTCCTTTGGCGTTCCAGCACCATGGCTCGCATGAAGCGTCGTGTTCCCAGCGAAGAGCACGCTATCATGCCCAACGTCGAGATCGTTGCGATTGGAACCGAGCTGCTCTTGGGACAGCTCGTCGACACGAACACTGCGTTCATCGCGCAACATCTCGCCGACGCCGGCATCGACGTGTACGCGACGCACGCAATCGGCGACAACCGAGAACGCATCGCCGCCGCAATCGGCGTGGCTCTCGCACGTGCCGACGGCATCGTTACGACGGGCGGCCTTGGACCCACGGTTGACGACGTGACAAAGGAGGCGGTCTGCGACGTGCTCGGCGTCGAATGCGAACGTCACGCGCCGACGATCGAGCGCATGGAAGCGTTCTTCGTGTCGATCGGCCGCGAGATGCGCGAGAATAACCGCAGGCAAGCCGACGTGCCTCGTGGCAGTCTCGTGCTCGGAAACGCGCGCGGCACTGCGCCAGGCTTCATCGCGACGCGCTCCGACGGTAAGTTCGTCGCCTCTCTTCCCGGCGTTCCAAACGAAATGAAGACGATGCTCGTCGACGAGCTGCTGCCGCGCCTGAGAGAGCAATTCAAAACGACGCAAGGAATCGTCACGCGCGTTCTTCACGTTACCGGACTTGCGGAGTCCGAAATCGATCATCGCATCGACGACCTCTTTCGTTGGAGCGAAAACCCAAAGATCGCGGTGCTCGCGCACGTTGGAACCTGCGACGTGAAGATCATGGTGAAAGCGGCCGACGACGAGAGCGCACATGTGGCGATTGCGCCGCTGGAAATTGAAATACGCGGGCGACTTCGCGGTCATGTCTACGGAACGGACGGGCAGACGCTTCCCGAGCGCGTTCTCTCCTTGCTTCGCGAGCGCACATGGCGACTCGCCGTTGCTGAATCGTGCACGGGAGGCCGCGTCGCCGCCGCGTTCACGGAGATTCCCGGCGCCTCCGACGTGTTTGCCGGCGGCATCGTTGCGTATGAGAATCAGGCTAAGATTGCGTTTCTCGGCGTCGATGCCGCGGCTATCGACGTGTACGGCGCCGTGAGTAAGCACGTAGCTGAGGCGATGGCGCTCGGAGCCGCGCGACGTTTCGCAACGGACGTCGCGCTCGCGACGACGGGCGTCGCCGGGCCCGGCGGAGGCTCGCAGGAGAAGCCGGTCGGCCTCGTATGGATCGCAGCGTCGTTTCCCGGCGGCGTGCGTACTATTTCTGTTAACGTTCCTGGCATGCGCTCGGAAGTACAGCATCGAGCGACTCAGGCCTCGCTCAGCTTGCTATGGGGAATATTGGCCGATAAGGAAGAGTGAGCATGAGGAGTCAACCTGGATGAATCGTCGTACCGCGCGTGGCGCATCGTTCCTTGCGACGCTTTCGCTGCTGCTCAGCGCGTGCAGTGGCGGCGGCGGAGGCGGGGGAACGACTCCACCTACGTCGCCGTCGAGCCCGAGCTCGTCGAACTATTACGCGTGTCCGACGGCCGACGACACGAGTTCCGTCGTGACCGGTGGCGCAGCGGGTTCGGAGGCACTCGTTCGAGTGGCGCCCGGGCGCACGAGTACCACGAACGAGTTCGTTCCTGGGGTGATCGAAGTGTCATATAGTGCCACGTACGCCACCGCGAATCGCGTTGCGATCGCGTCACGAGAGAGTGGGCTTGGCGCCGCGCAACTGCGATCGCTCGACTTTTCGTCCATCGGTCACGTCACGCACATTCTTCAAGTAAATGCAGCACAGGTGCAGGCGGCGATGACGGCGTTGCGGAGTGCACCGGGCGTGATCCGTGTGACGCAAGCGGGTGTACGGCGCGCGGCCGCCGTCACAAAACCGTACTTTCCGAGTAATCCGTACTTCGAGGGATTCACCGGCAGCTCGGCGCCATACTACGAAACGAGCAGCATCCCTGGACAGTGGGACGCGCACGCGACGAAGCTCGAGTACGCGTGGGGGTACAGTCAGAGCGGAAACGGCAGCAGCATCACGAATGCGAACGCGCTCGGAAGTTCGTCGGTCGCAATCGCGATGATCGACACCGGTCAAGACACGGGCCACCCAGAGCTCGCGGGAAGAATCACGCGACAGCGCTGCTTCATCACGAATCCGAGCGGCACGCAGTCGACGTCCGATTACACGACGGACCCACAGGGCCATGGCACCGACACGGCCGGCATCGCGGGAGATAGTCTTACGAGCGGCATCGGTTTCTCGGGAGCCGGGGGCAAGGTGGTGCTCTTCGGTTATCGCGTCTTTCCGACGCCAGACAGTTTCACGAACTGCAGCAATCCGAACACGACGGACGAAACCTGTAGCGCCGACACGAGCGATATCGCGTCTGCAATCGACGACGCGGTCAACGCGGGTGCAAACGTCATCAGCATGAGCCTCGGCGGCGGCGGTTGCACCGGCGGCGTCGATCCAAGTGCCGCGGAAGGCGACGCGATTCAATACGCGCTCTCACACGACGTCATCGTCGTGGCTGCGGCGGGCAACGCCTCCGCGTCCTCGCTCGAAGCGCCGGCGTGTGACACCGGTGTGCTCGCGGTCGGAGCAACGGGACTCGACGATGGAACGCCTGACGGCGCAAGCGCAACTGGCGGAAACGCGGGCGGCACGTCGACGAAACCGGTCGAGTACGTCGCGTCGTATTCGAACTACGTCAGCGGCGCATCGAATAACACCGTGCGAAGCACGTCGTCGTGGGGCATCGTCGCTCCCGGTGGCGATCCGTATTGTCCGACGAGCACGACCGGCGAATGTGCGCCGAACGCGACCCCAGACGACTTGCACTGGATCGAGAACATCTGGCCGCCGGCGGCCGATCTCTACAGTTCGCAGGACGACGGCTCGTGTGACAGCGATTATCCGGCGGACTCACAATCAGGAACGATCGACTGCAGAACGCTCATCGCGGGAACGTCGATGGCGACGCCGCGGGTCGCAGGCGCAGCCGCGCTCCTCATTTCGGTAGACTCTGCTTTGCAATCGCCGAGCGCGATGAAGGCGGCGCTCTGCGATTACGCCGACGACCTCAACGACTCGCATCAAGGCTGCGGGCGCCTGAACGTCTACACGTCCATGGCGCACGCGCTTAACGACCCGTCACCGCCGACGCCGGTCCCGTAAAGCGTTAGCTGCCGAAGCCGATCGTTGCCAGAACGCGCTGCGTCTCCACGGCTTCGGCGAACGTGGGAAGCGCAGACGGCTTTCCGTCGATCGCGTTGGCAAAATGGTCGTACAACTCCATGAGGTACGGCACGTTCGGCTGAACGCTCGCGAGATGCGCGTACGGCGAGGGCTTGCACTGTAACTCGGCGGTCTCTTCGGCGTCGACGCTGTAGAGCGTCGTCTGCGTGATGCTCTCTCCGCTTGCTACTGCCGTACGATTCTCAGCGTGAACCGCGAGCGTATACGACGAGTGCGCCTCCGTCGCGTCTACCGTGAGCCGCCCGACGAGCCCGTCGCCGTAATCGAGCACCGCAAACGCTCCGTCGTCGACGTCGGACGTGAACGGGCCTTCAGCATCGTGACGTTGCGGATTCGCCGTGCGAATGAGGCCTGTGGCGCGCCGCGGCGAGCGGCCAGCGAGCCAGTTCGATAGATCGATGACGTGCGAAAGAAGAGCGCCGGCGATGCCTCCTCCGCACGCGCGCTCGAACCACCATCCTCGCGGACGCGTGCCGTCGAGACGCAAGAACGTGCTGAGTTGCGTTACCTCGATCTCGCGAAGCGGCTGCAAATGCCGGTTTGCAACGAGTTCCTTGGCAGCCTGGTGCTGCGGTACCCAACGAAACTCGTGCGATAGAGCGCAGACGGTTCCGGCGCGCTGCGCGGTTTCGAGCATCTCACTCGCCTGCGCGACGTTGAGCGCGAAGGGCTTTTCACAGAGCACGTGCTTTCCGCCGTCGAGCACGGCCTCGACGTCTTCGCGGTGAGCAAATGGCGGAGACGCGACCGTGACGGCGTCGAGGTCGCACGCGCGAACCATCTCCGCACACGAGCGAAACGCATGCGGAACGCCACGTTCTTTCGCAACGCGCTCCGCCGTCGACGGTGAGGCAAGTGCGACGACCTCGAATCGCGGATGCGCTTGTAACGCCGGCAGATGTGCCTTGACGCCGAAGCCGGAACCCGCAATGCCGATGCGAATTGCTCTCTCCATACGCCTTCCTTACCCTCCTTCGCGAAGAAGCGTTGCGACGACCGTGAGGGCCTGCTCGAGCTCTTCCTCGCCGATGACGAGCGGCGGCGTAATCGAGAGCACCTCTCCTCGAACGCCGGCTTGCAGAAGAAGCACACCGCGTGCGAGCGCGCCGCGCACGACATGCTCCGCAAGCGCTCCGTCGCGCAGCTCAATGCCCCACATAAGACCTCGGCCGCGCGTATCGACGACTCCCGGCAAGTCGCGCATCGCGTCGAGGAGAGGAGCGACTTCGGCGCCGAGACGCTTCGCTCGCGAAGGAAGTGCGAGCCGTTCGAGCTCGTCGATCGTCGCGATCGCAGCGGCGCATCCCATCGGATTGCCGAGATATGTCGACGTATGCAGAGCCTCTCCGGTCGACGCGGGCCACGCATCCATGGTCGCAACAGTACCGAGCAGCGCGCTGATCGGAAAACCGCCACCCATGGCCTTTCCGGCGCAGAGCAAGTCGGGAACGACGCCATCGTGCATGCAGGCGAACCACTCGCCCGTGCGTCCGAAACCCGTGTAGATTTCATCGGCGACGAGCAACACGCCGAGCTCGTGGCAAAGCGCGCGCAGTCCTCGCAAGTATCCGCCGGGGGGGACGATGCATCCGCCTCGAGCTTGAATGGGCTCGACGAAGAGCGCTGCGACGTCGCCGTGTTGTTCGAGTGCGGCGCGCGCGGCCGCGAGCGCCTCGTCGACCGGTGTCGATGCGTGCGGAAAGCCGAGAAGAAGCGGGCGCGACGGAAGCACACCGGCAAACGGGGCTCGAAACTTCTCGATGCCGCTCACCGCGAGCGCTCCGAAGGAGAGCCCGTGGTACGCGCCAGCGTATGCTGCAAACGACGATCTTCCCGTCGCGAGGATCGCGGTCTTCATCGCCGCTTCGACCGCTTCCGAGCCCGTCGTGGCGAGAAACGCGCGGTCGAGCCCCGGAGGTGCAACGTGGCGCAAACGCTCGAAGAGCCGAACGCGCACCTCGGTAGGATGCACGTCGCCCATGCCGTGCATCAAACGGCTTGCCTGTTCCGAAACCGCGGCGGCGACCGCCGGGTTCGCGTGACCGACCGCCGCAACGCCGAACGCAGCGGTGAGATCGACGTAACGATTGCCGTCTGCGTCTAGGACCGTTGCGCGGTTAGCGGACTCCCAAAAGACGGGGAAGTCGTCGGCGAGGTACGTAACGTTGCGAGACTCGTACGCAGCGAGACGCGCGCGTAACGAACGCGAACGCGGTCCAGGGATCGTGCTCACGGAGCATCGTGCGAGATGAAACGCACGAACTCCGCGAAGCGCGGCCTTCCACCGTGCGCGTACGAAAGCGGCGGATTCTGCATCTCGCCGAAGAGCGCAATGCGATTCGCTCCGGCGCGCACCGCTGCGTCGCAGACGTCGGCGCGATCGCCGGCGACGGCGCATGCCTCGAGCGGCAGCGCGTGACGAGCGACGTACGCCTCCAACTCCTCAGGACCATTCACTTCGTGAACGGCGAGAACGCGCGGGGTGAACGCGGGCGCACGCGCGGCGCTCCCGGTCTCGATGACGAAGTTGGCGTCCGCATCCGAGTAGACAGGACCGCCGCGAAAGATTGCGAGATTGCGCGCGCTCGCGGCACGCGCCACGGCTTCTGCGTCGCGCTCTCCGAGGGGAAACTCAACGAGGGCTTCCTGCACTGCGGTCGCAAGAATTCGCGTGAAGTCGGCCGGCGTCACGCGGCCGCCGCGTTCGACGAAGAGCGCGTGCAGTGAGAGGCAGCCTTCGCTGTTGTATAACACGAGGTCGCGCGCCGCGCCCGTCGCGATCGCCGTCGCCGTCTCTTCATCGGGAAGCGTTTCGCGGGTGACGTATCCGATCGACGCCTTTGGACCATACGCGATGAAGCGCGCTTCCGATGCGAGCTTCGGTACGATCGCGCGCAGGGCGTCATCTCCGCCGAAGGCGACGACAGCTTCGTACGCCGACAGATCGTGCGCGTCGCGCTCGCCGTTCCACTGCGTCGCGCGAGCGGTGCTCGCAAACGCGTCGCGCTCGGTCGCGAGGGTCTCGAAGAATGATGCCACGAGTGCATCCTCGCGATCCTTGACGAGCACGCTGCAACCCGCGCAGAGCGCGAACGCGGCCGGCACGACTGCGACACCGACCGTCGTACGGCTCGAAATGATGGCAACGCGGCCGATGGAATGGAAGCGACGCTCGCCGACCTCCGACGCGATCGTCTTCAGGAGCGCATCGGCGGAAATCGATCCGAAGAGCCGGTCGAGAGCGTACTCGACGACAGGAGCGCTGTAGCCGGTGCGCTCGACGATACGGGCCTGCGTGCGCACGCGGGGCGGATAGTCGGAATGTCTCCAACGCGCAGCGGCGTCCCCGATTGCCGCTGCGGCGTCAGCGGAGTGCGAGCGTCTCTGCATCGAGCGAGCATCCTCGAGGTTCGGCTGCGGCGTCGCGGCCGAGAAGCACGATCTCGTCGCCGAAGCGCGCGCCGAGATCCTCAGTTTCAACGGCGGCACAGGACCAGAGGTTTGCGAGGTCGACGTGCACGAGTGCGCCGACGACGCCCTCCGCGCGTTCCTCGCCGTCGGGACTGACGACGCGCGCACGCAGCCACGGCGGCGCCGCCTTCCTGCGCAATGGCAGGGCGTCGTACCACTGCGACGTCAGTTCCGTCATGCCGTACTCGGCAACGATGGCGTTCTCGTCGATCCCAAAACATGCGCTCGTACGAGCGTATAGGTCCTCGCGCGCGACGACGCGCGCTCGTCCTTTGAAGCCTCCGGTCTCCATGATGCGAGACCCGAGCGGCAGACGAAACTGCAGGCCGCGAGCGTCGGCATAATCGAGCACGTCGGCAAGGGCAAAGGCCGTTGTTGCGATGAGCGCCGGTTCGCCGTCGGTCGCAAGCTCGCCAAGGTCGCGAAAGAAGTCGTCCATGAGCAGCGTCGTGCCGTAGACGTACCACGACGTCTTCCCCGTTCCTCGCGTCGCGGCGACGTGTGCCATCATGTAGCCGAGTGACGACTGCGGACGGTCGGCCGGATTGGGCACGAGGTTGAGATACCGCAAGCGTGCGCCATCGGGAAGCATGAAACGGTCGAAGCCGGCGGAGAGTGCGGCATCGTAGAGTGCGCTCGTTTTCATATAGTGACGCCCGCCCGTTCCGGCGGTCGTGCCGCTCGTCTCGAACGCGAGCGCTGCACGGGACACGTCGAAGGTCGCAAGCGTGGCCTCCTTATACGCGGCCGCGGGAACAGCGGGAATCGAGCGCCAGGAGCGCACCGTGTCTTCGCTCGTTCCCACAGTCTTGCAGTACCGCGCATAGGGCTCGTTCGCTGTGAACTGATAGGCGAAGATACGCCTCGCGAGTTCGTCAAACGAGGTATCGTCGAGGCCCACGCCCGTGGCACGCCAGCGATCGATGACATCGAGCACGTCACGCTCGATTGCGTCGTATTCGTTCATGGCGTCTGCGGGCGCGCGAGACGGCTCGTGATGAGTCCGCTGTTGAGGCCGCTCGTCGTGAGCCCACCGTGAAAGCGTGCGAACTCGACCTTCATGCAGCGATCGACGACGACGGCAAGGCCAGCTTCGTCAGCCATGCGAATCGCGTCGTCGTTGATGACGCCGTATTGAAGCCAGATGGCCTTCGCGCCCGCTGCGATCGCTTCACGCACAACGTCCACGAGTTCGGTCGGCTTGCGAAAGACATCGACGACGTCTGGCGCGCCGCGTTCTTTCGCGTACTCCGCAAGCGACGAATATGCTTTCACGCCATCGATCTCGGAGATCGTCGGATTGATCGGCGACACGTCAAACGGCGTCTGCGTTCGCAGGTATGAAAACACGGTGTAGCTCGGCCGCAGGGGATTCGCCGACGCGCCCACCATCGCGACGCTCTTGCTTCGCTCCAATAGAGCTCTCCGCTCCGACGGTGTCTTAAGGATCATTCGCTAGCTGCCGCCTTGAGCGCGCGATCGAGATCCCATGTGAGATCGTCGACGTCTTCCAATCCCACGGAAAGTCGAATCGCCTCCGGTGCGACACCCGCCTTGCGAAGCTCGTCGTCGGAGAGTTGAGAGTGCGTCGTCGACGCGGGATGAATGACGAGGCTCTTCGCATCGCCGACGTTGGCGAGATGGCTCCACAACTCAAGCGCGTCGATGAATCGCCGTCCCGCTTGACGCCCGCCCTTGATGCCAAACGTGAAGACGGCGCCCTGCGTGTACGAAACCCACGCCACTTCCGGCCGCGTCTCGAGAAAGGCCGCGATCGCCTTTGCATTGCGGAGGTGCGCATCCATGCGCACGGACAGCGTTTCTAGCCCCAGAAGAAGAAGCCACGCATCCATCGGC
>JASHPC010000016.1 GCA_030038335.1 Vulcanimicrobiota bacterium | reverse complement strand
GTAGTAGCCGCGATTGGCGAGCGAGAGAAAGTTCTCTACCGTGAACGGCGCCCACTCGGGAAAGAGGGCGACGTAAACGTTCCCCTGCGTCGTTACGATGCGCACGCGAGGATGCAGCCCGCGCGCCGGGCCGCTCATCGCTGAAGCGCTCCGCGGATCGAGCGTCACGCTCCACAGGCGTGCGTCGCGCAGAACCGAGGCGACGGTGGGCGCCTTCGAAGGCCCCTGGAATCGCGTGCGTGGGAACGCAGGCAGTGACTGCAGCGGATCGGCGACTCGTGCCGGCACGTGCAGCCATGGCGGAAGCGCTTTCCAGTGGTCCGTCGGCTTCTTGCCGTCGATGAGGCGCAACGTCTCAGAAGCCTGTTCCTGAACGCGCCACGAGCGGTCGTTCAACAGCGGAAGGACGACGGGCGCGTCGCCGGCGCTCCTACGCATTCCGATGGCGCGAACGGCCTCGATGCGCACGACCTCGTCGCGATCCCCGAGCGAACGAACGAGAAACGCTTCAGGCGCGGCCTTCGCGTAGTCGCGAAAGATGCTCCACATCGCGAAGCGGCGCACGAGCGGATCGCGATCTCGCGTGACGGCTCGCACGAGCGCTCGCAGCGCCGCGCCGGCGTTCGGCGCTCCGGCGAACGAAGCGAGCGTCGCGGCGGCGCGCGCACGGACGATTGGATCTCGGTCGCTAGCGAGGCGCGTGACGACCGCGGCGGCAAGTCCTTCGGCGGAGTCGCCAGTGACGACGTGCGCGACGGCGTAGCGATCGGCGGCGTCGAGCGCAGCCACGCGGACCGCACCGCTTGCGTCGAAGAGTGCCGCATGGATCGCGTGCGTTTGCTTTCCGCTCGCAATGAGGCCGATGCCGTAAACGCTCATGGCCCGAACGGCCGCTCGCGGGTCGTGAAGACGGGACACGAGGAAAGGCTCTCCGTCGCGCCGCTTCGTGCGTCCGATCGCGAGTGCGGCGCGTACGGCGATCGCCTCATCCGGCGAGGCGAGAGCGCGCTTCAGCCCCGGCGTCACGATGCGGGCGTGCTCCGCGGCAAGGATGCCTCGCAGCGATGCCACGGGCCGAGGCACGGCCGGTCCCGCAGCGAGCAGGGCGGCAAGCCCCAGAAACGCCCCTAAGCGGAGCAGAGCAAGGACCCGAACCATGAATATCTCCTCCAGAGCAAACAATCTGGTCCGAACCTACGTTCTATGTAGTGGAGCTACGCCTACCCCTCCCCGGGGGACGCTACAGCAAACGAAAAGACAGGTATTGACTCATGAGATCAGACTCAACCAGCCCCAAGGACGGAGCGGGCCTCTCGGTCCGGGAAGCCGGCCAGAAAGGCGGCGAGACCGTGAAGAGAAAGTACGGTCCGGAATTCTACGAGCAGATCGGCCGTAAGGGCGGACTGGCGACGAAGCAGGCGCACGGTCACACCTTCTACGAGCAGATCGGCAAGAAAGGTGGAAAGAAGGGCGGCGAGGCTACACGCGATCGCTACGGCCCGGATTTCTATGAACGGATCGGACAAAAAGGCGGGCAACGCGTCAAGCAGCTCATCGAAGAGGGCAAACGCGCAGCGCTCGCTGCCGAAGAGGAAGAGCGCGCAAGCTAACCACTGCGCGCTTGCGGCGCGAGACGCCGTTGTCGAAGCGCTGTCGCTGGCCGTGAGGCCGGCGGCAGCGCTTCACTTTTCTCGTCTCATCGGCATCATCGCAGTCGTCAGAAGGAGGTCTCCCGTGCTCACGCGCTCGACTGGAGCGACGATCGTCGCCGCTCTCGCACTTTCGGCGGGACTCGCGCTCGCCGCACCCGCACCGAAACCAACGCTGAACCCGAAGCCGCAAGGCGCGGAAGTCGCATTCGTTTCGCACATTCAGCAGTCGCTCATGGCGAAGTATCCGACGGCAGCAGCCGCCGAACGCGCCGGCTACTTCCGTTATACGAACGAAGACAGCAGTGGCTCGATCAGCTACGCGAATCTGCACTGGACGTCGAGCGACTGGGACCATCCCAGCCAGCTCTGGTACGACGTTCATGGGAATCTGCTCGGCGCAGATTATTCGCGCCCGTACGTTGCCGGCAAACCGCCTTCGATTTGGGGCGTTCTTCCGGGACGCTGGCAATACTTCGAGGAGCACGTCCACTACATTTACCGCGACTCCGCAGGCACGCTCGTTTACGGGCATGCGACGAGCCCGCACAAGTTCGTTGCCGCCGGAGGAAGCCTCGCGAATCCACAACCTGGACCGCTCGTGAAGATGGGCATCGTGAAGTCGCCCTCACAAGTCGTGAGAGTCTTCACGTTCCCAGCGCTTTGGGATCTCATCGTTTGGGTGAAGCCGAATCCGAACGGCGCGTTCGCCTGGATGAACCCCAACGTGCATCCAAGCGCGAACGCCGCGCATAGCGACATGTAGGACGGTCGCCGAAGAAACGACGTGACACGAAGGGCAGCGGGAAGCTTCATCGCGGCGGCAACGCTGCTCTTCGTCGTTCTCTCCTTCTTTGGAACCGCAAATCAGGGCTCAATCGTTCGCTACGAGTCTTCGTACCGCGGCACGTGGCCCGTTTTTACGGTAACCGGCGTAACCGCAGCTGGAAAGCGAGCCGGTCTTCGGGTCGGCGACGTGCTCGACTTTCGTTCGCTGACGCCACTCGAACGGTACCGGTTCGATCTTTGGGACTCCGGGCCGGTGTCGGCGCTTCAAGGCGTCGGAAACGGAGCTGCGCTCGGCTTCGTCGAGACCGGCCAGTCGTTTACGATGCCGTATTTTCGGGACGGGCGGGAAGTGCGTATTCTGCGCACCAGCGTTGCCGCACCGTGGGACGACCACGTCGCCGCAATCGTCTCCGACGTCTTCACCGGGTTTTGTGCGATCTTCGGAGCTCTTCTGCTCGTTCGCGGGCGCGACCGGGCGTCGCTTTTCGGCGGCTTGTTCTTACTCGCGGCGAGCGTGACAGGCGTCGACTACATGTACGGCTTCGACGGCTTCTTCGCGATGAACTCGTTCGCGGTCGCGAGTGAGGTACTCATACTCTCCGTACAAATCGGCACGACGCTTCTTCTCTACCTCTTCGCAGAAAGCTTTCTCCCCGCGCAGG
>JASHPC010000170.1 GCA_030038335.1 Vulcanimicrobiota bacterium | reverse complement strand
TCTGCAGTTGCGACGGATGGTCGAGCTCGCCGACGGTCTCGCCATTTGGTAAGCCCTGCGCGCCAAGGCGACCGAGCAAGTTGAAGTTCGTGAGATTCGCGTATCCCTGGATCGCCCAATGCGGAAGCGACTCGCTCGCTTGCAGAATCGTGTACTGCGCAGATGCCGAGGGCTCGCTCAAGCCATATTGATACGTGTAGAGCTGCGTGAACGTGTTTATCTCGAAGCGGCTTCCCATCGTATCGCCGGTGAAGAGGTTCCAGAACTTGGCTGGTGCCGTCGCCGGATTGACGGAGAAGACGGCGTACGCGTTGTCGCTCGCGAGATGCTGTTCGAGGCTCGCGTACGCGTGATTCGTCGTGTCGTAGCGGAAGTGCAGCGCCGAGATCGAGTTCGCGTCGCCTGCGAACTGATACGTGAGGTCGACGTTCGCGCCGGAGAGTGAGTTGCGCGCGAGCGCGGGCGTCGGCGCAAAGTTCACGTAAAAGGTTGGAAGCGGTCCGTTCACCTTGCGGACGATGTGCGCCGAGACGTTCGTGAAGCGAACGTACGTGCCAGCGCCGATGACAGCCGACTTCGCGGTCAGGTCCGGCTGCTTGCCGCCGTCGTTGGCAAACGCAAACGCATCACCGGGCATGACGCGCCCCGGCACGGGATGCGAGAAGTCGCCGTTGAGAAAGGTCCAACGGTCGGGTTCGGTCGTGACGGGCAGAAAATAGACACGATTAAAGGCGAGGAAGTCGGAGACGGCCGCACCGCTGAGCGACGCCGACGGCGTGCGCAGACGGACGTCGCCCGCGACGAGGAAGCGGTTGAGCTTCAAATCCATCGAGAATGCGTCGCCGCGGATCTCCATTCCGTCGCTTGTCCTCACGTCGACGTTGCCGTCAGCCTCGATGACGAAGCGGTCGTAGTAGAAGGCGATGCGATCGGCATGGAGGCGGATGACCGTGAGCGCGTCGGCACGCGCCCAGCAAAACCCCGCAAGGAGCATGGTGAAGCCGAAAGCGAAACGCAGCGCATGGCGCGCGCTGTGACGATTGTCCTCGATTCCGGTGGTGTCGGGGCCCTTCCGGATGCCGCCGAGTACGGCGACGCACCGGGCGCGAATACGATCGGCAACACGTCTCGTGGCGTCGGCGGCCTCTCGCTGCCGAACTTTCAACGCCTCGGCCTCGGTAATCTCACCAACGTAGAAGGCGTGCCTAAGAACGCGGCTCCGCGAGCGCGCGTCGCGCGTTTGCGCGAACGCAGCCGCGGCAAGGATACGATTACGGGCCATTGGGAGATGGCGGGAATCATCACCGCTGTCCCTTTCCCTACGTATCCGCACGGCTTCCCGCCGGACGTCGTCGAGGAGTTCACGCGCATTGCCGGGAAAGCGCCTCTCGGCAACAAGACCGCTTCGGGAACGGAGATCATCGATGAACTCGGTGCGGAACACATGGCCTCGGGACGGCCGATCCTCTACACGTCCGCAGATTCCGTCTTTCAAGTCGCGACGCACGAGAACGTCGTTCCTCTTGAAACGCTCTACGATTGGTGCGAGCGCGCGCGCGCGATGCTCGTGCCTCCCAATGGCGTCAATCGGGTGATCGCTCGCCCGTTCATCGGCAGTCCGGGCGCCTTCTCGAGGACGCCGAATCGTCGCGACTACGCGATCGAGCCGCCTCCGTGTCTCCTTGACGAGCTCGCAGCGCGCGGCATCGGCGTGCATGCCGTCGGGAAGATTTCCGACATCTTCTGCGGTCACGGCGTTGCGACGTCGGTGCGCATCAAAGACAATCGCGATGCGATGGAACGAACCTTCGATTTAATGGAACGCGTCGAACACGGCTTCATCTTCACGAATCTCAACGACTTCGATTCGAAATACGGCCATCGGCGCAACGTCCGCGGCTATGCGGACGCGCTGCAAGAGCTCGACTCGCTCGTTCCTCGCTTGGAATCGCTCATGCGACCGGGCGACGAAATAATCTTCACCGCCGACCACGGCTGCGATCCGACGGCGCCTGGCAGCGACCACACGCGCGAGTACGTTCCGTTCGTGCACCTGAGCGCGCGCGAGGGCAAGGAGCTCAGCATCCTCGAAGGCCTCGACAACGTCGGCGACGCGGTGCGCGAAGCGCTGAAGGCTTGACGATGCAACTCGCAGCGGGCGCGGTCGCGCGACAACGAGAGACTCCGCGATGGTGGTGGGGAGCGAAGCGCGCGATCGACATCGCGCTCGGCTCTTTTCTCTTGCTGCTCTCGCTGCCCGTCATCGCGATCGCTTCGCTCGCGATTGCGATCTTCGAAGGCGGTTCGCCGTTCTTCGCGCAGGAACGCGTGGGCATGCACGGGCGCCGCTTCAAGATGTACAAGCTGCGCACGATGGTCGACGGCGCGCACGATATGCGCGACAGCATCGAGCATCTCAACGAAGTCGACGGTCCGGTCTTCAAAATGCGCAACGATCCGCGTTGCCACCCGCTCGGTCGCGTTTTGCGGCGCGCATCGATTGACGAGCTGCCGAACTTCATCAACGTCGTTCGCGGCGACATGTCGCTCGTCGGGCCGCGTCCGGCGCTTCCGAGCGAAGTCGAGCATTACGACGACGCCGCGCGTCGCCGCCTCTCCGTTCCGCAGGGCGTCACGTGCCTCTGGCAGATTGCTGGACGCAGCTCGCTGCCGTTCTCGCAGTGGATGGACCTCGACAGTCGCTACGTCGACGAATGGACCCCGCTGGGCGACCTCGCCATCGTGCTCAAAACCATTCCGGTCGTGTTGCGAAAGGACGGCGCGCGTTAAGCGTTCGCTAGCAGGCTCGACGATTTTCGTCATGCTCGCGACGCTGGGCTCGACGATTTTCGGGTTCCTTCGCGAAGTCGTCAGCGCAAAATACTACGGCACGCAGTGGCAGATGGACACGTATCTCGCCGCAGCGATGATCCCGACGATTCTCTTTGGCGTCTTCAATGGTGCGCTCACGAGCGCGCTCGTGCCGACGTTCTCCGACTACATCGCGAGTGGCGATCGCAAGGAAGCGTGGAGGCTCGCGAGCACGATCGTGAACTCACTTGCGATCATTCTTACGATCTGTGCCGTCATCGGCTTCGTCTTCGCGCCCTATTACGTACCGCTCATCGCGCACGGATTCCCGAAACCGCAGATGGGCGTCGCCATTCGTATGACGCGCTGGCTCATGCCGAGCATCATCGCGGTCGCACTCTCGGGCGTCTTCTCGGGAATACTCAACGCATTTCAGCGCTTTCGCGCCGCCGCGGTCGTCGGCATGACGCTCAACGTCGTCACCATTTTTTGCGTCGTGCTGCTCAACAGAAAGTACGGAATCTACGCGCTCGTCGCCGGGACGGGCCTCGGGCTCATCTCGCAGATGCTCGTGCAGATTCCCGCGTTCTTGTCGATGGGCGGTTACCGTTTTACGCTCGATCTGCGCCACCCAGGGCTGAAGAAGATGTGGGCGCTTCTCGGCCCCATTGCTATCGGCTCGTCGGCGGGCCAGGTGTCGCTCTTCTTCGATCGGTACTTCGCTACGACGCTTCCGGCGGGATATATCGCGGGCATGAGCTACGCGCAAAAACTCGTGAGCTTTCCACTCCAGATCTTTGCGGTTGCGATCGCAACGGTCATCTTTCCGTTGCTCGCGATGCAGTTTGCGCAATCCGATCGCGTGGGCGTCGCGCGCGGCGCGATCACGGGCCTTCGCCTCGTGAACTTCATCACGATACCGTCGGTGTGCGCACTCATCGTGCTCGCGCGACCGATCGTGTCGACGCTCTTCGAACGCGGTTCGTTCGGACCAACGTCGGTAGATTTGACCGTGGGACTGCTGCCGTACGCCGCAGCGGGACTCGTCGCGCTTGCCGGTAACGTCGTGCTCACGCGCTGCCTCGTAGCGTGTCGCCAGATCTCATGGCAGGTCGCGACCTCGATCCTGACGGTC
The DNA here is from genome assembly GCA_030038335.1 of Vulcanimicrobiota bacterium. Taxonomy (GTDB): domain Bacteria; phylum Vulcanimicrobiota; class Vulcanimicrobiia; order Vulcanimicrobiales; family Vulcanimicrobiaceae; genus Tyrphobacter. Next base: position 2,195 of record JASHPC010000170.1, on the reverse strand, counting down.
GTGCTCAACGTCGCTCTCTCGATTACATGGCTGCCGACGCTCGGCGCGCGCGGTCTGCTGCTCGCGAACTCTGTCAGTCAAACGGTGCAGGCGATCGTGCTCCTCGTTCTCGTCGCGCGCTTCGTCGCGGAGATCGACTGGCGCACGCTCATCGGATCGGTAGCGAAGATATGCGTCTGCGCGCTCGTCATGGTCGCCGCGCTCCTGTGGGTCGTTGGAATGGCGACGCCACAAACGACGCTCGTGCTGCGCGTGTCGTTCCTTGCGGGTCAGATCGCGGTTGGGGCCGTCGTCTTCATCGCTCTCGCGCTCGTGCTGGACGTCGAAGAGCTCTCACTCGCGTGGCGCGCGATCATGGCAAAGTTCGAGCGGAACATCATCGTCCCGCCCGAAAATCGCGACGCGCCTATTACGTAAAACTAGAACGTACGGACGTTGGCGAGGCCGGCTTTCTCCAGCGCCTGCACGGTCGCGTCGCACGCGGTGCCGTCGCAAGTGCAGACGACGACGCAACGGCCGTCGTCGATAGCCTCGTTGTAATACTCTTCGTCACCCGACGGTATGTTGATGCCCTTGAGATAATCGGCGACTTCGGGATGGTCGAAGACGCTGAAGCCGCTCTCTTGCGTGTTGATGCCGGGAACCGACATCCCGCCGAAATCGGAGAGAACGCCGGTGCCGCGCATCATCTCCTCATCGAGGCTCTCGGGCGCGAACTCGCCGAGATGGACGAAGCTGATTGGCGAGTCTTCATGCTCTTGAGTCGGGTCCTCCGCCGTAAGCACGCGAAGTTGCGTGCGGTCGATGCCGCTTGCCGCAATCGCGCGCTCCACCTGCGCGGGCTCACACGATCCAAGGACGCCGATCACAATGCGGTTTGCCATGGCCCCTACGCTTCTTCGATGGCCCTGCAGAGCCTCTGTATGCCCGTTTGAATCTTCTCTTCCGAGGAGTTAGAGAAGTTCAGGCGCATCCCGTCGCGCACGTCGCGGCCCGGGTAGAAGCTTTCGCCCGGAACGAAGACCACGCGCTCCCTCGTGCTGACCTTCAGGAGCTCGTTCGTATCGGCCCCGGGGACGCGTGCCCAAAGGAACATCCCCCCTTGCGGCCGGTTGAACTGCACCAAGGGCGGGGCGAACTCCCGGAGTGCCCCGTGCATGCAGTCACGGCGGGCGCGATAGGTGCGCACGATCTCACGGACGTGCTCGTCGAAGGCTGGCGTGCTGACGTATGCGTGAAAGACGTATTGCGCGAGCGTTCCGCTGTGCAAGTCCGCGCCTTGCTTCGCGAGAACGATTTTCTCTCGAACCTCTTCGTCGGAAATGACGAACCATGCAACGCGCATGCCGGGTGCGACGATCTTGCTTCCCGTGCCGAGATAGATGACGGCACCGGAACGCGCGTACGACGCCAACGGCGCAAGTTGCTCGCCGTCAAAACGCAGCTCGCCGTACGGATCGTCTTCGACGATCGGCAACTCGTAGTGCTCGCAGATGCGAACGATCTGCTCGCGCCGGGGGCCGGCAAGCGTCCGCCCAGTCGGGTTCTGAAAGTTTGGAATGAGATAGAGAAACTTCGGAAAGGGATCGGCGGTGTCGAGCACGCGCTCGAGCGATTCCGGAACGATGCCGTCTTCGTCCGTTTCCACGGTGAGGTAGCGGGCTTCGTATGCGTCGAACGCTTGAATCGCGCCTAGGTACGACGGGTTCTCGAGCACGATGTGGTCGCCGGGATCGATGAAGATCTTGCCGATGAGATCGAGACCTTGCTGCGAACCATTTGCGACGAGGACTTCGTGCGCCGCGATCTCGCGGCCGAAACGCGGCGAGAGCCGCGAAGCAACCCACGAGCGCATCTCCGGAATTCCCTCGGTGACGCTGTATTGCAGCGCGGATGCGCCGTAGCGATCCATGACGTCGCGCGTGCACTCTGCGATCTCCCGGCATGGGAAGAGTTCTGGTGCAGGAAGTCCGCCGCCAAATGAGATTACGTCCGGTTGTTGCGTCACTTTCAACATTTCGCGAATCGTCGACGCTCGCAGACGAGCGGTGCGCCGCGAAAAGCGCGCGGTTGACGTTGCCGATGCCATGAGCCGGGTATTCGCGGGCCGCCGTAGGCCTCCGCTCGCCGCGCAGGCGTCGCGTTACCCTGTAGGCAACTGACGGGCGTGAGCTCGCCGCCGGTCGCAGGACGTC
>JASHPC010000169.1 GCA_030038335.1 Vulcanimicrobiota bacterium | reverse complement strand
GGCCGGGAGGCACGATCGTGATGTTCACGCCGTTCGATCCGAGTGCTTCCGTGACGATCGACGCGCAGCGTTTCTACTTCAGCGACTTGCGACTGGTCGCGAGCTACTCGTGCGGCCCTGACGACACGCGCGAAGCGCTTGCGGCGATCGCACGAGGCGTCGTGACGGCGAGAAGAATCGGCGCCACGACGTTTGCGCTCGCGGACGTCGCGGAGGCGCACGAAGCACTCGCGCACGCGCGCGTGCTCAAACCGATCGTCACCTTCCGGTGAGATCAGGCCGTCTTCGGTATCTTTCCTAGGAGCACGATCGACGCGACGAAGACCCAGACGGCCGAGATGAGCGGCGTCACGATCGTCCCAATGCCGGTGATCGCGAACGTGGTGCCGGTGCCGAAGAGCGTCAACGTGAAGAGCGCGTCGACGATGAAGACGAGATATCCGAAGGCGTTGATCCAGCCCGGCATCGAGCCACGTCGACGGCCTTCGTTTGCAGCGGCAAACGCGAACGCCGAAAACGCGCCGAAGCCGAAGATGAACATGATGATGTCGAAAAGGTACAGCAGCGTGAAAGTGGAGCTGGGGCCGGAAGCGTGGATCGCTGCTGCGCCCATGAGCGAAACTGCGGCAACGTTCATCGCGGCCCACACGATCGCTCCGGCGGTGCCCCACTGCGCGAGCGTGCGATCTGCGTTCGTCTGATCGCGCAGATAGTCGAAGAGCCCGATCGCAAACCAAAGGATGAAAGCGACTGCGGGCAGCGTGATCCACGCGCCGATGGAGAGCGAACCACTATGACTTGCAACGTAGCCCGATATTTGCCCGGCGCTCTCGGTAGCCGGTGGCGGCGTACCGGGAAGCAGGCCTGAGATGATGTACAAAATCGCGCCGAGGATGCCGGCGTAGCCGGCGGACCGTTCCATGTGACGGTTCTGCATGAGCACCTCCTACGTGAGTGCTTATGGTTCTTCGACAATCAGGGGAGCGGCTGCCTCTGGGGCGGGTAGGACGACGTCATCAGAGCGCGTCGTCACGACGGCGGCGACGGCAAGTGAGATCAGGGAGAGAACCGCTGCGACGAACCACGCCGCTCCAGGCATGTGCCAGTCGCCCCACTTTCCATTGGATGCCGCAAACACGTACGCGAAAAGCGCGGGGCCGATCATTGTGGCGATACCTTGGACGCAGGCGAGAGCGCCTTGCAACTCGCCCTGCTCGTCCGGCCCCACGCGGCGTGTCAGCAGCGCTTGCGCCGGCGGGCCGTAAATGGCCAGTGCGCCGACGATGATGCCTGCGAAAAAGAGTATGGGTGTTGCCATGCCGAGGAGCGCGAACGAGATCGTGCCGGCGACGAGGCCGAAAAGGAGCGTTCGCCGCTCGCCGATTTTTTGAACGACAGGGCCGACGAGAAACGTCGACGACAGGGCGGAGGTTATCCCGACGAAGGCGAGCGTTACGCCGATCTGCGCCGAGCTCCACTCGAACGCTGCGATGCAGAAGAGCACCCAAATGGTGACGTACGCTTCGTGCGAGACGAACTCGAAAAACTGCGCGAGCGTCAGTCCGTAAAGCTCGCGGTGCCGCTTGAGAAGCGAGACGGAGCCAAACGGATTTGCGCGTTTCCAGTCGAGGCGCGCCTTGCGATGCTCCGGACGCAGCGATTCCGGCATCACAAAGTAACCATAGAGAAAGTTTGCGAGGCTGAACGCCGCAGCAGCCCAGAAGGGTACGCGGGGCCCAAGTTGTCCGAGTGCACCGCCAAGCGCGGGGCCGATGATAAATCCAACGCCGAACGCGCTCCCAATGTATCCGTATGCCTTCGCGCGTTGGCTTGGCTCCGTGACGTCGGCGATATACGCGCTCGCAACGGAGACCGACGCCGTTGCGCCGCCGGAGATGACTCTGCCGAGAAAGAGCCATCCAAGAGACGGCGCAAGCGCCATGATGACGTTGTCGATTGCGGTCGCGGCATTGGAGATGAGAATAACGGGCCTGCGCCCGACACGATCGGAGAGCATGCCCAAGAGCGGCGAGCAGACAAACTGCATCGCAGCCCACACCACGCCAAAGACGCCTACGTACTCCGCTGCCGACGCCGGAGTGCCAGTGAAGAGCATGACCAGCTTCGGAAAAACGGGAGCGATCATGCCAAGCGCGAGCATATCCAGCGCGATCGTCACGAGGACGAAAATGACGGCAGCGTTTCGCTTCGGCTTTGGCTTCATAATCGGGTTCTCACGGAGCCGACGTTCATAGCGGGGCTGTTTTCGTAATGCAGGAGCTTGTCATCCCGAGCGTAGCGCCTGCGCTCGGGTGACAGGTGGAGGTCCCTCGACTTCGGCGCTGCGCGCCTACGCTCGGGATGACAAGGCGAAATTTGACATTTGTCAAGCGGCGGCCTAGGCTCGAAGGGTGAAGAGCTTTGCCGATCGTCTAGGGGAGGCGATGGAAGCCGCCGGTGTTTCCGGTACCGAGCTGGCCGAGCGTTCGGGACTTACGGAGTCGGCGATTTCGTTGCTTCGTTCAGGGCGGCGCGAGCCGTCGTACCGCACGCTTCAGCGGTTGACGCATGTCTTTCCGGTGCTGGGGCAAGAGATCGCGCTCGAGGCGAATCCATTCGATTCGATTGAAGACGCAATCGCTGACGTGCGCGCAGGCAAGATGGTCGTCGTCCTCGATGACGAGGATCGCGAGAACGAAGGCGATCTCGTCATGGCCGCGCAGATGGTGACCGCGGAAGCGATCAACTTCATGCGGCGCTACGGCGGCGGCCTCATCTGCGTGCCGTTGCCCGGAAGCCGCCTGGAAGAGCTCCATTTGCCGCAGATGGTTAACGACAACACCGCGGTGCACGAGACTGCGTTCACCGTTTCCGTCGAAGCGCGAGGCCTCACGACGACGGGCATTTCGGCGAGCGATCGCGCGGCAACGGTGAAGAGGCTTCTCGATCCCGACGCGAAGCCGTCGGACTTCTTACGACCGGGCCATACGTTTCCGTTGCGAGCTCGCGAGGGCGGCGTGCTCGTGCGCGCCGGTCAGACCGAAGCGGCCGTCGACCTGGCGCGTCTCGCTGGGCTCTATCCCGCGGGCGTCATCTGCGAGATCATGGCCGACGACGGCACGATGGAGCGCCGCGACGGACTGCGCGCATTCGCGGATCGTCACGGCATCAAGCTCGTGACGGTAAAAGATCTTATCGCGTATCGCATGCGCACGGAACGTTTGGTGAAGAGAGTCGCCGAGTTCGATCTACCGACGACGACCGGCATGTGGCGGGGCACGGCGTACGAGAACACCGTCGACCAGAACACGCACGTCGCGCTCGTCATGGGTGAGATCGGCAGCGGCAAGGACCTGCTCGTGCGCGTGCACTCGGAGTGTCTTACGGGAGACGCATTGCACTCGCTGCGTTGCGATTGCGCGGCGCAACGAGACGGAGCGATGGAGATGATCGCGCAGGAGGGACGCGGCGTCTTTCTCTACCTGCGTCAGGAAGGGCGCGGCATCGGGCTTGCGAACAAGCTGCGCGCATACGAGCTGCAAGACCGTGGAGCGGATACGGTCGAGGCGAACGTCGCGCTCGGATTGCCGGTCGACAAACGCGACTACGGCATCGGCTCCCAGATCTTGCAGGACCTTGGCGTCCGCGAGATGCGCGTCATCACGAACAACCCGCGAAAGATATTCGGCCTCGAAGGCTACGGCCTCGCCATTACGGCGCGCGTACCGCTGCACACGCGGACGACGCCGCACAACCGGCGGTACATCGAAACGAAGCGCGCAAAACTCGGTCATCTTTTCGAGGGTGGCGGGGAACAAACGAAGAGGACCGCTACCTGAAGCCGGAACAGCGGACCGTCGCTCTGCCCAACTGCGCGGGAAAGCGCTTCGCGATCGTCGCGGCGCGTTTCTATCCCGACGTCTGCGACGCGCTCGTCGACGGCGCCCGGCGCGCGCTTCGCGAGTGCGGCGTGCGCGACGAGGACGTCGCGCTCTTCACCGTGCCGGGCTGTTTTGAAATTCCGCTGCTCTGCCGCAACCTCATCGAGGCAGAAAACTTTGACGGGGTCGTCGCGCTCGGCGCGGTGGTACAGGGGGAGACGCCGCACTTTACGTTCGTCGCGGGCGAGTGCGCGCGCGGCATCATGGACGTGCAGTTATCCACCGGCGTTCCGATTGGATTCGGCGTCCTCACGACGCATACGCTCGAGCAGGCGCGCGAGCGCGCGGATGCGCAACGCGGGGACAAAGGCTACCACGCCGCCCTCGCCGCGGCGGTGCTCTCAGCGACGTAAAAACACCGCAGGGATTGGGCCGGATTGGTCGCATACAAGGGGCCTCGAATCAGTCACTCGGAGGCTTCGGAGTCGTCTTGGAAGATAGAATTCTCACCTGCAAAGATTGCGGAAATCAGTTCGTGTTCAGCGTTCGCGAGCAACAGTTTTTTGCCGAGCGCGGATTTGCAAATCAGCCCGCGCGCTGCCGCGACTGCCGACAGGCTCGGCGCGCGCAGAGCGGCGATGCCGGCCCGCGTCACAGCGCAAGGCCGAGCTTCGAAACCGTTTGCGCGCAATGCGGCGTGAACACGACCGTTCCGTTCCGTCCGCGCGGTGACCGCCCGGTCTACTGCCGCGACTGCTACACGTCTCGCGTTCCTGCCGGAGTCTAGTCTTCCGCCAGCCGTCGCGTGGGACGGCGATGGGATCCGGTTTCTCGATCAACGCGCGCTGCCGTTCGAGATACGGGTGGAGCGCGCTCGCAACGCCGATGAGATCGTCGCCGCGATCGCGTCGCTTGCGGTGCGTGGCGCTCCCTGCATCGGCGTCTTCGGCGCATACGGCATCGCACTGCTGCGGCGGACAGTTTCGGACGACAACGCGTTCTTGGCGGCGGCCGCTCGCGTCCGCGCGGCGCGTCCGACAGCCGTGAATCTCGCGTGGGCCGTCGATCGCGTCTTGGCGTCGAAGGACATGCTCGCCGAGGCGGAAGCGATTCATCGCGAACAGGAGGCGGTCGATGCCGCGATCGCACGACACGGCGCGGCGCTGATGTGCGATCGTGCGCGCGTTATCACGCACTGTCACACGGGCGGAATTGCAACAGCCGGACAGGGGACGGCACTCGGCATCATCATCGCCGCGCATCGCGACGGAAAGCAGCCGACAGTGTTCGTAAACGAGACGCGTCCGCTGCTGCAAGGCGCAAGGCTCACCGAGTTCGAGCTTCGCAGTGCCGGCGTGGAAGCGGTGCTGCAAGTCGATAGTGCGGCCGCAGTTGCGATGGCGCGCGAGGAGATCGATCTCGTGCTCGTCGGCGCGGATCGCATCGCGCGCAACGGCGACACGGCGAACAAGATCGGCACGTACGCGCTTGCCGTGCTCGCGTCACACCACGGAATTCCGTTTTACGTCGCGGCGCCGCTCTCGACGTTCGACGCGCGGATCGAGACCGGCGCAGACATCCCGATCGAGCAACGCGCGCCGTCGGAGGTGACTGCGTTTCGAACGGCACCTTCCGCGCATCCGGAAGCGCGCGTCTTCAATCCGGCATTCGACGTGACGCCGCACCATCTCGTCACGGCCTTCGTCACCGAACGCGGGATTCTACGTCCGCCCTATCGTGAAGCGATCGATGAAGTTCTACGAGTTTCTCGATAAGGCGCCACCGATCGGTCGGCTCGTCATCGTCGAAGGCGAAGAGCAAGCGTTGGCGGATCGCGCGCTTGCGACGCTTCTCGATCGGCTACTTCCCGGCGACCTGCGAGATCTCAATCTATCGCGATTCGGTCCCGCTGACATAGGAGATGCGAGCGCGGTGCGTGAGGCGGTGCAGGCGATGCCGTTTCTCGCGGAGCGCCGCGTCATCGTCGTCTCCGACGCGCAGACGCTGCGTGCCGCGGAGCGGCGCTCGCTCATGGATGCTGCGGAAAGCGTTCCCGAGGGCAACACGCTCGTCATCGTCGACCTGTTGTCGCCGCGTTCTCAACGCCCGCAAGCGCTCGGCGCAATCGCGGGGCGCGCTGCTTTGCGCATTGACACGACGGCGAACGAGGAAACGCGTAGGCGCTTCGTCACGGAGACCCTTAAGGACGCTGGCGCGACTGCAGAGCCGCGCGCGATTGCTGCGCTCGTTGCAGGCGCGGCGGATCTTGCGTCCGTAAAGAACGATCTCGAGAAACTCACGATCTCCGGAAAGCGCGTCACGCTGGCCGACCTCGAGCGGGAAAGTCTCGTCATCGAGGATCCAAAAGCGTGGCGATATGCAGGAGCCCTCGTAGAAGGAAGAGTCGCCGACGCGTTGACGATCGCAGGCGAGATGTTCGACGCGGATCGTGGCGCGGCCGTTCCGCTGCTATCGGCGCTTGCTTCTGAGTGCTCGCTTCTCTGGGAGCTCGCACGACCGGGCGGGCGCGCGCCCGCGCGCTTGCAATGGCGGGAACGAGCGTTGCGGCCCATCGCTCGTGCGACCGGCGAGGCGCGCGCTCGCAGTGCCTACGAACGAGCGGTGCACGGCATCGAGGCGATCGTCACCGGGCGCGGAGGAAGCGACGTCGAGGAGTATCGCGCGCTCGTCGAGCGAATCAGCGTCGAGTGCGCGA
>JASHPC010000168.1 GCA_030038335.1 Vulcanimicrobiota bacterium | reverse complement strand
CACGATCACGGGCCCGCGATCTGTCTCCAACGTCACGCGATGGACGGACGCACCGATCCACGGGCTGCCTGCCTCGATCGCGTCGCGAATCGCGCGCGGTCCGCGAAAGACCGGAAGCGTCGAACCGTCGGGCATGCCGATTGTGTCGCGCGCCGGATCGAGCGGCAAGAACGCCGGATGCAAGTTCAATATCTCCGGAAATGCTTCGAGAAACGTCTTGTCGAGGAGATGCATCCAGCCGAGAAGGAGCACGAGATCCGGTTTGAACGACGCGACGGCTTTGCGCAGCTTCGTATCGTACCGTCTGCGGGTCTGCGCGCCGCGCTCCCACGCGACGACGCTCGTCTCGACGCCCATTTCCCGAGCGCGCTCTCGTGCCGGAGCCGTCTCCGAGTTCACGACGAGACCCACGATCTCGACGGGCACGGACGAGCGTGCGGTTTCCCCCGCGAGCGCGCGAAAGTTCGTCCCGTTTCCCGACGCGAGAACGACGGCGCGTGCCTTCGCGCCCGTCATCTCCTCGCGCGTAAAACGTTCGACGGGATGCGCGCCGCATTCGCGCACGTAGTATTCCGCGAGCCGCTCGCTGCCGACCGCGGGAATGAGTGCCGTCGTAAAGCCGCGCCGCCGTAAGCCGCAGAGCGCAATCGTAAGTAACGCGGGTCCGATCGCGGTACCGCGCGCAGCCTCATCAACGCCGAAGGGCCCGAAAATGCCGACGCCCGGCTTCGATCCCATCCCTCGCAGCCAGCGAAAGCGCAATCCCTCGGGCGCGTACGACGCGAATCCGACGGGCGCGCCGTCGCGTCGGGCGATGACGTTATGCGCGCAAAAGGCCTCGCGGCTCCAGGTTCCACCGAAGACGAAATCGATCCACGCGAGCGTGCGATCGTCGGCGCTCTTGCAGCCTTCTAGCGTGCAGCCGAGTGCATCGACGCGCTGCCGAGCCATCGCGTACGCGCGATCGCCGAATCGCTCGTCGAGCGCGACGGCCAAGTTGTCGACGTACGCAGCCGTCACCTACTCGCGCGACGGATGCACGACCACCTGAGGCTCGTCACCCGCGCGTTCCTCGATCCAGCCGACAATTTTCGCGCCCGCGACTGCGCCCGCCGCGCGCACCGCGTCATCCAACGGCACGACGAGCGTGTAGCCGACACCCATGTTGAGCGTGCCGTATCGCTCCGCGTGCGTTAGGTGCGCGCGCCGAACGAGCTCGGTCTGGATCGGTGGAACGCTCCAGCGCGATTGCTCGAAGACGGCCTTCACCGTCGCGGGAAGCGTTCGCGGAACGTTCTCGATCAGGCCGCCGCCGGTAACGTGCGCCATCGCCTTCACGAGCGCGACTTCCTCAATCGCGCGCACGTCGCGATAGTACGACGGATGTTCGGCGAGCAGCGCGTCGCCGTATGTTCCGCGCTCGCCAAGCGGCTCGTCCCACTCCGTGCGATCGATGCACGCGCGTGCGAGCGAATAGCCGTTCGTGTGCAATCCGATGGCGGGAAGCCCAACGATTGCATCGCCAGGCTCGACGAGCGCGCTCTGCGGCAGCTTGTCGCGTGAGACGATGCCGACGATCGTTCCAGCAAGATCGAAGTGTTCGGGCGCGTAGATGCCCGGCATCTCCGCCGTCTCGCCGCCGAGCAGCGCACACTCGTGCGCTTCGCACGCGCGCGCGCACCCGCCGACGACCTCCGCTGCGATCTGCGGGTCGAGTTTTCCCGTTGCAAAATAGTCGAGAAAGAAGAGCGGCGTGGCGTTCTGCACGAGGATGTCGTTAACGCAGTGATTGACGAGATCGGCGCCGACCGTATCGTATCTCCGTAACGCGGCGGCGACGAGCAGCTTCGTTCCGACGCCGTCCGTCGACGCGACGAGCGCGCGACTCTCATCGCCCGGAAGCTGAAAAAGTCCCGCGAAACCACCAACTCCGCCGAGCTGCGACGGATGTCGCCATTGCCCGAGAAGCGACGCATATCGCGAAACCGCCTCCTTGCCGGCAGCGACGTCCACGCCCGAGCGGGCGTATGCGTCAGACACCGCGAAACCCCCGCCCCGGACCACTCATACACGCACCCTTCACCCCTCCGAAAGGCAGACCATGCAAGTTCGCATCGCTCACGATGCGCCCGAGACCGCGCGCGCCGGCGCGGTCGCCGTTCCCGTATTTTCCGACGGAGAACTCACCGGAGCCGCCGTGGCAGTCGATCGCGCGCTCTCGGGAGCGCTCTCGGACGTCGTCCGTAGCGGCGAGCTGCAGGGGAAGCAATACGAGCACGCGCTCTTGCATGCGAAAGATCTGCCGTTCCGACGCGTTCTCGCCGTCGGCTTAGGTGAGCGTTCGGCGCTCGAACCCAGTGTGCTCGCTCGCTACGCGGGCACCGCCGTGCGCGTACTTGGACAACGCGGAATCACCGATCTTGCAATCGCCCTGCCGGATGAAGCACGTGACGTGGCATCGGACGCCGCGGCAATCGCCGAGGGCGCGATCGCAGGCACATTCGAGATTACCTTTTATCAGAGCGCACCGGAGCGAAACGTTGCGACGCAAAGCGTCACGCTTCTCGGCGGCGGTCGCGACGCAAAAGCGCTCGAGCGCGGCGTCGCGCGCGGCACCATCACCGGCGAGGCCGTGAACTTCGCGCGGCGACTCGCGGCAACGCCCGCAAACGACATGACGCCGACGCATCTCGCAAGCGAAGCCACGAAAGCCGCGAAAGAGGCCGGCGTTGCGATTGACGTGCACGACGCGGACTGGGCTCGCGC
>JASHPC010000167.1 GCA_030038335.1 Vulcanimicrobiota bacterium | reverse complement strand
GACGAGATCGTACTCACGGATGCGCGATCCTATCCGCGCGAGGAGTTTGCGCGTCGCTGCAACCGGCCCCATTCCCATGATACGCGGTTCCACTCCGGCGCTGGCAGAGGCGACGACGCGCGCACGAGGCATCAGCCCATAGCGCTCAACCGCTCGTTCGGAGGCGACGATCATGGCGGCGGCTCCATCGTTGACTCCCGATGCATTGCCGGCCGTGACGCTTCCACCGCTGCGAAACGGCGCTCGCAATGCCGCAAGCGCCTTGAGCGACGTATCGGCGCGCGGATGCTCGTCGCGCTCGACGCGAATGTGTTCTTTCTTGCGTACGGTCTCGACCGGAACGATCTCTTGCGCCATACGTCCGGACTCGATCGCCGCAATGGCGCGCTGGTGCGAACGCAGCGCGAACGCATCTTGGTCCTCTCGGCTCACGTGGAACTCTTCGGCGACGTTTTCGCCCGTCTCGGGCATGCTGTCGATGCCGTACTGCGCTTTGAGCACGGGGTTGACGAATCGCCAGCCGATGGTCGTGTCGTACACCGCACTCTCGCGCGAGAATGCGTTTTCGGCCTTCGGGATCACGAACGGCGCGCGGCTCATGCTTTCTACCCCGCCGGCGATCGCGATGTCGATCTCGCCGGCGACGATCGCGCGAGCGACGATTGCAACCGCGTCCATTCCCGATCCACAAAGCCGATTGACCGTCGAACCTGGAACGTCCGGCGGAAGCCCTGCCAAGAGTAACGCCATGCGCGCGACGTTTCTATTGTCTTCGCCGGCTTGGTTCGCGCAGCCGAGATAGACGTCGTCGAGCGCGGCCCAGTCGACGCGCGGATTACGCTCGACGAGCGCGCGAATCGGGATTGCAGCGAGGTCGTCGGTGCGAACGTTCGCCAGAACGCCGCCGTACCTACCGATCGGCGTGCGAATGCCGTCGCAGATGAACGCGCTCTTCACGTGGACACGACCGTTCCGCGCACGGCGGCCGAATGACCTCGAAAGATTGCGACAACACGTCCGTCGCCGCCTCGCACGGTGACGTCGTAAATACCGAACCGGCCGGACAGAAGTGTCTCCCGTGCTTCCGCGACGAGCACCTCGCCCTCTAGCGCCGGCGTGACGTACGTGATCGAGCAATGCTGCGCGACCGTGACGACGTTGCGTGCGTTACACGCGAATGCGAACGCGGAGTCCGCGAGCGAGAAGACGGCTCCGCCGTGCGCGGTGGCGTGGCCATTGATCATCTCTCCGACGACGCGCATTGAAAGGCGAGCGTATCCGGGCGCACACTCTTCGATGCGCATTCCCATCGCCTGCGATGCACGATCGCGTTCGAGCATCTCCCGCGCACAACGCTCCGCGAGCGCCGCATCATCGCTCTCGTGCAACTTACTCCCCTCGGAACTCCGGCGCACGTTTCTCCGAGAATGCGCGCACGCCCTCACGGAAGTCATCCGTCCGGCCGAGTGCGCGCTGCCCGTCGCGCTCGATCTCGAGCTGCGTGCGTACGTCGTTTTCCCACGACGCTTCCATTGCGCGTTTGATCCGTCCGAGCGCCTTCGTCGGTGCGCTGGCCAGCGCGCGAGAGAGCGCGTCGCACTCAGCATCAAGGTCCGCATCGTCGACGACCTTCCAGATCGCTCCCCATTCGTATGCCTGCTCCGCGGTAAACGGCGTACCGAGAAGCGCGACGCCCATGGCGCGCGCGTGTCCAATGAGGCGCGGCAGCATCCACGTGCCGCCCGTATCCGGAAGTAAACCGATGCGCGAGAACGACTCGACGAACGTCGCCGAGCGTGCCGCGACGACGAGGTCGCACGCGAACGCGAGATTCGCACCGGCACCCGCAGCGACGCCATGAACGCGCGCGAGCACCGGTTTTTCGATTGCTCGCAGCGCAAGAACGAGCGGCGCGTAGTGCTCCTCGACTTGGCGGCCGAGATCATCGCCGGGACTCACGCCTTTCTCCGAAAGGTCCTGTCCGGCGCAGAACGCGCGCCCCGCTCCGGCGATCACGACGGTGCGCGTGGATGCGTCGGAAGCGGCTTCGGCGAGTGCCGCGCAGAGCGTGTCGAGCAGCTCGGCGTTCAGTGCGTTGAGGCGCTCCGGGCGGTTCAGCGTCAAACGCAGGATGCTGCCGTCCCGCGCAGCCTGAAGCGTTTCGCTCATACGAGCTGCGCCGCAATAGCGTCGACGTCGAGCTCGACCGTGTCGGTGACGGGATGGCTTTGACACATGAGCACGACGCCGCTGCGCACCTCGTAGTCTTCGAGCGCAAAGTGAACGTCCATGTCGACTTCACCGGCGACGAGCTGCGCCCGGCACGACGAACAAATGCCGCTCTTGCACGAGTACGGGAGGTCGACGCCGTTGCGCAACCCTGCATCGAGGATCGACTCCTGGTCCTTGTGAACGTCGAACGAGCGGACGGTGCCGTCGACGAGCACGCTCGCGTGGCAGAGACGCTCCTCTCTCACCGTTTCGCGCCGCCGGCGTGCTGCACGCTCCCCCGCCTCAGTTGCAAAACGTTCGACGACGATTCGCGAGCGGTCGAAGCCGCGCTCAGCGAGCGCCGCAGAGACCTCGTCCATCATCGGTTCAAGACCGCAGAGAAAGACTGCGTCGATCTCGGTGAGATCGATCCAGCCTTCGGTTAACTCGCGGACGCGATTCGCGTCGATGCGTCCGTTGAAGAGGTCGATCTCCTGCTTCTCACGGCTCGTGACGAATACGATCGCGAGGCGTTCTAGATACCGATCCTTGAGCCGAAGTAACTCTTCGCGAAACATCGTCGACGACGACGACCGGTTCCCGTAGACGAGCGTAAAACGGCTGTGCGGCTCGACTGCGAGCGTCGTCTCGACGAGCGAAAGCACCGGCGTGATGCCGCTCCCGGCAGCAAAGGCGAGGTAGTGCTTACGTTCTTTCGGATCGAGCGGGAGAAAGAAATGCCCTTCCGGCGGCGCCACGTCCAGTTGCGTCCCAGGCGCAAACGTCGCGTGAGCCCAGGCTGAAAACACGCCGTCGTCGACGCGCTTGATTGCGACCCGTAAGCGCTTTCCTGCAGCACTCGAGCAGATCGAATAGGAACGCCGCTCCTCCTTGCCGTCGACGACCGCCCGCAGCGTCAGGTGCTGCCCTTGCGTGAAAGCGAACTCGTCGCGCAACTCGTCGGGCACGTCGAACTCAACGGCGATTGCCTCGCGCGTCTCTCTTCGGACGTCTCGCACGTTGAGCGAATGAAACTTCACGGCGACACCACTCTAGTGCGGTTTCACGTACTCAAAGGGTTCTAAGCAGACGTCGCAGCGATACAACGCTTTGCACGGCGTCGAGCCAAAGTGCGAACGTTCTCGCGTCGCAAACGACCCGCAGCGCGGACATGCGACGCTCACGACGACCGGTCCGTCCACGATGCCGCTCGGAGGAGCGATGCCGAACTCGCGCAGACGCTCTCGTCCACGCGGCGTCAGCCAATCGGTGCTCCAAGCCGGCGCCAGACGCACCTCGACGCGAACGCTCTCGATGCCGTTTTCGTGCAGCGCGCGAACGACGTCGTCTTGAATGACGCGGGTCGCCGGACAGCCGGAGTACGTCGGCGTCAACGCAACGACGACGGTGTCGTCCTCTTGCCGAATCTCGCGCACGATGCCGAGATCGGTGATCGAGAGCGCCGGCATCTCGGGGTCGCGCACTCCGTCAAGAATCGCCCTGATCTCGTCGACGCCTGCTCGACTTACCATACGGCCTCGGGCATCGAGCGCGGCAGCACTTGCATCTCAGCGAGCAGATAGCCGAGGTCTTCGGTGTGGACGCCTTGCTTGCCGCCGCGTTGCATCCATGTATCGGGCGGTACGTCGAGCGTTGCTTGCGCGAACGTAGCGCGAACGCGCTCGAGCCACGGCTCGCGCAGCGCTTCGGGAGCGAAACCAAATCCATCGCCAACCGCCACTGCGTCGACGTCGTCACCGATGAAGAGCTCGCCCGTGTAGCGCCAGAGCTCGTCGACGGCGCGCGTAACGCGCGCGTGGCTCTCCTGCGTTCCGTCGCCTAAGCGAACGATCCAATCTTGGCTGCGCCGGAGATGGTATGCGTTCTCTTTGCGCGACTTCTGGGCGATCGCGGCGATGCGCTCGTCGTGTGACCCCGCGAGCTCGCTCAATGCGAGCGACGCCCAGAGATCGTAAAAGTATCCGCGCACGGTCGTATCCGCGAAGTCGCCGTTCGGACGCTCGACGAGCAGCACGTTGTGAAACTCGCGCGCGTCGCGATGAAACGCAAGACGGTCTTCGTCGCGTCCTGCACCCTCCAACTCTCCGGCGTACGAGAGCCACATCCTCGCCTGCCCGAAAAGATCGAGTGAGACGTTCGCGACCGCGACGTCTTCTTCCATGACCGGAGCGTGCGCGACCCAGGCGCAAAGACGCTGCGCCAGCACGAGCGCACCGTCCCCGAATCGAAGCACGTATTCGATGCGCGCCGAGTCCCGCATCAGAGGTGTTTCACCCCTTCCGGAACGTGATAGAAGGTCGGATGCCGGTACGTCTTGTCTTCGGATGGTGCGAAGAAGGCTTCGGTCTCAGAGGGATCAGTTGCGTGTACGTTCTCCGACTTGACGACCCAGATCGAGACGCCTTCGTTGCGGCGCGTGTAGAGATCGCGCGCGTTCTCCAGCGCCATGCGCTCGTCCGCGGCGTGCAGGCTGCCGACGTGCTTGTGCGCGAGACCCGCCTCGCTGCGCACGAAGACTTCCCACTGCGGCCACTCTTTTTTCATGCGGCATCACTCCCGTGCTTGCGCGCGTGCTCCGCCGCTGCTTCACGCACCCACGCGCCGTCTTCCCACGCGTCGACGCGCGCCTGGAGGCGATCTTTGTTGCACGGTCCGTTGCCGCCGATCACACGGTAGAACTCGTCCCAGTCGATAGGCCCGATGTCGTAGTGCTTCGTCTCGTCGTTCCAGCGCAAGTCGGGATCCGGAATCGCAAGTCCGAGTTGCTCCGCTTGCGGGACGGTCTGATCGATGAACTTCGTCCGCAGCTCGTCGTTCGTGAAGAGCTTGATCTTCCAGCGCAACGACTGCACGTTATGCGTCGATTCAGAGTCGGGCGGACCAAACATCATCACCGAAGGCCACCACCAGCGATCGAGCGCGTCTTGCGCCATCGCGTGTTGCTCTGCTGTCCCGTGCGCGAGCGTCCACATGATGTCGAATCCCTGCCGCTGGTGAAAGCTCTCCTCCTTGCAGATGCGCACCATTGCGCGCGCGTACGGCCCGTACGAGCAACGCGTGATCGGAATTTGATTGATGATGGCGGCGCCGTCGACGAGCCAGCCGATCGCGCCGACGTCGGCCCACGTGAGCGTGGGATAGTTGAAGATGCTCGAATACTTCGCCTTGCCCGACAGCAGCGCGAGCACGAGTTCGTCGCGTGAGGTGCCGAGTGATTCCGCGGCGCCGTACAGATAGAGCCCGTGGCCGGCTTCATCCTGCACCTTTGCAAGGAGAATCACTTTGCGCTGCAGCGAGGGCGCTCGCGTAATCCAGTTCCCCTCCGGAAGCATGCCGACGATCTCTGAATGCGCGTGTTGCGAGATCTGACGCGTGAGCGTCTTGCGGTACGCGTCGGGCATCCAATCGGGCGGTTCGATTTTCAGCGCCCTGTCCAAGCGTTCGTCGAACGCGCGCTCGCGCGCGTCGCCGCCGTCCGGAGCGCCTTCGATGCCGTCGCTAATAGATGTGTACATACGTTACACCACCGACTCGACGCGCGGAACGTGGGCTTTGAGCGCGTTCATCGTGAGCAGATCATACTGCGCGACGACTGCGCCGGCTTGGTTGAAAACGG
>JASHPC010000166.1 GCA_030038335.1 Vulcanimicrobiota bacterium | reverse complement strand
GCTTCGTGGAAAGCCCGTGTACTTGAACTTCTTCGCGACGTGGTGCCCTCCGTGCAACGCTGAAGCGCCGTGGATCGAGCGTCTGCAGCAGCAGTACGCGAGCCAAGGACTGCGCGTCGTCGGAATCGACATGGAGGAGAATGCGACGCTCGCGCGGCGCTTTCGCGCGAAGTACGGCCTGACATATCCCGTCGTCGTCGACACGGGGAATCTCGAGGAGCTCTACCAGATCAATGGGTTGCCGGTGCACGTCTTCATCGCGCGTGACGGCACGATCGCGCGCAGCGTCATCGGTGAAATGTCGCGCAACGAGATCGATTCGGCGGTACGGTCGATTCTGACGCGCTAAATAGCAGCCTAGGCTGCTTTGATGACGAGCGTTCCCTCGTGGAGTTCAACCTCCGCGAGACCGCCTTCGCGAATGTCACCTCGCAGGATTGCAGAGGAGAGCGGTGTGCTGATCTTTCGCGCAACCGTGCGTTGCACGTAGCGTGCGCCGCTGCCGGCTTCCATCGATTCCAGCGCGAGGTACCGCCGCGCTTCCTCGGAAAGCCGTAAGCGCACGAGCCGCGCGTCGAGCCGATTCGCGAGCGCGTCGACGTGAATTGCTACGATCTCCTCGATCTCTTCGATGCCGAGCGGGTCGAACTCGACGACGTCGTCGATGCGGTTGATCAGCTCCGGTCGCAGCACCGCCTGCATATCCTGCTCGGAGAGATTCGTCGTCAGAATGATGATCGCGTGACGGAAGTCGATTCTACGCCCCTTCGCGTCGGTGACGTGGCCGTCGTCAAGTATCTGCAAGAGCATAGACGCGACGTCGGGATGCGCGCTTTCCAGCTCGTCGAAGAGCACGACGCAGTAGGGCCGGCGCCGCAAGGGTTCCGTAAGTTGACCGGGCTCGTCGTGTCCCGCGTAGCCCGCCGGAGCTCCTATGAGACGCGACACGCCGTGCGCTTCGCTGAACTCCGAGAGATCGATGCGAACGAGTGCTGAGTCGGTGCCGAAGAGCGCCTCTGCCAGTGCCTTTGCGAGCTCGGTTTTGCCGACGCCGCTTGGACCGTGAAAAAGAAAGCTTCCCAAAGGGCGGTGCGGATCGTGCAAGCCGGCGCGAGCGCGACGCGTTGCCTCTGACACCGCGGCGACCGCGCGCTCCTGACCGATGACGCGCTTTGCGAGAATGCGTTCGAGATCGAGCAACTTGTTCGCTTGCGAGTCCGTCATGGCTTCAACCGGAATGCCTGTCCACTTGGAAACGACGGTTGCAACGTCGGCACGCGTGACGCGCGGGACGGCGAGATCGCCCGGCTGCGCGCGTAGGGCGACGGCCGCGGCAGCCTCGTCGACGAGGTCGATTGCTTTGTCGGGCAGGAAGCGGTCTGCGATGTAACGCGCGGAGAGCTGCGCGGCATCCTCGAGCACGTCGTCACCGATTTCCACGCCATGGTGCGTCGCGTACCTCTCGCGCAGTCCGCGCAGAATCTCGAGCGTCTCCTCGACGGTCGGCTCGCTGACCATGACCGGTTGAAACCGGCGTTCGAGAGCGGCATCGGATTCGACGTACTTGCGGTATTCGTCGAAGGTCGTCGCGCCGATGCACTGCAGGTCTCCGCGTGCGAGTTCGGGCTTGATCATCGAACTCAAGTCGAGCGCTCCCTCCGCGGCGCCGGCGCCGACGAGCGTGTGCATCTCGTCGATGAAGAGGATGACGTCGCGGGCGCTCCGGCGCACCTCGTCGAGGATGCGCTTCACGCGGCTCTCGAACTCGCCGCGATATTTTGTTCCCGCGACGAGCGGACCGAGCGAGAGCGCGAGAACGCGCTTTCCTCTCAGCGCGAGTGGAACGCTTCCGGCGGCGATGCGCTGCGCGAGGCCCTCGGCGATCGCAGTCTTTCCGACACCCGGCTCTCCGACGAGAACCGGATTGTTCTTGCTGCGCCGCGCGAGAATCGCGATGACACGCTCGATCTCGTCGTTTCGACCGATGACGGGATCGAGATTTCCCGCGCGTGCGAGCTCCGTGAGATCGCGGGAGAAGCTGGTAAGAGTTGGCGTGTTCGCGCCGCGGAGGCGACGCGTAAACTCGTCGACCGGCGAAGTTCCCGCCGGGCCTTCGCGCCGCAGGCGATCGGCGAGAATCGCGCTGCCCGCCAGAAGTCCGGCAGCGGCGAGCGACGCACCGATGAGCGGCAACGTGGCGCTGCGACGAATGCACGTCGCACACAGACGCTTCTCGCCCTCAAACGAAACGGCGGGACGCGTGCCGCACGACTCGCACGTGATATCGGTCATCGTTTACGGATTCGCGAGAAAGACCATCGTTACCGTCTCGCTTATCGTTGTGTTTCCGCTGTCGAACGTCGTCTGAGGAGCTGCCATAGTCAGCGCCACGGCGCGCAGCACCGGCGTTGGCGTATAGACGCTTCCGAACGCGATCGAGGCGATGCCGACGATGTGAAGTCGCGCGTCGCGAGCGAGCGCCTCCGCTCGATTCGTCGCGTCGGTGACAGCACGTGCCATCGCCTCGTTGCTCGCCGCGGTCCCGTTCTGGAGCCCGAACGTAACGCCCGACACGTTCGTGACTCCCGCGCCGATCGCGGTATCGACGACGCGGCCGGCGAGGGCGATCTGTCGAACGGTTATGGCGAAGCTACGGTTCACGGTGAATCCGTAGTCGGTATTGTTGCGATCGCCCTGAGGCGGCGCGGTATAGTTCACGTTATAGTACGACAAAGTAACGTCGCTGCGGGCGATGCCGAGTGCAGTCAGCGCGGCGACGACGTGCTCGTACGTCGCTTCGTTGTCCGCCACGGCCGCGCCGGCGTTCGTCGTATTGTGCGTCTCGACGTTCGCGTTGACGACCGCTTGATCGGGTTGCATTGCGACCGTGCCGGTTCCCGTCACGGAAATTTGCGTGGGCTCCGACGCGAGAGCGGGTAACGGCGTTAGCAGCAGTAAGGTCGCGAGAAGAGCCGAAAAGGAAGCAGCCATGTCCATTCTTTCTTGGATCGTCTTCGGACTCATCGTGGGTGCCGTAGCAAAGTGGGTCGTTCCGGGCGCCGCCCCCCTGGGCTGCCTCGGCGACATCGTCGTTGGGATTCTTGGCGCGTTCATCGGCGGTTGGCTCTTCCACGTCTTTGGTCATCAAGGCGTGACGAGCTTTTGGAACTGGCATAGCTGGGTGTGCGCGATCGTCGGCGCGGTCGTATTGCTCTGGGTGGCGCGCCTCATTTCAGGGCGTCGGCACGCGGTTTAAGACGGCCGAGGTGCCTCTGGGCGACTCGCCTAAGTAGTCACGCCATGGCGTACATCATCACCGAACCGTGTATCGGCACGAAGGACAAGTCGTGTGTCGACGTTTGTCCGGTCGACTGTATCCACGGCAAGGACGAAGACGAGATGTTGTACATCGATCCTGAGGTCTGCATTGACTGCGGAGCATGCGTTTCGGCATGTCCCGTCGAGGCGATCTTTGCCGACTCCGACGTGCCCGAGAAGTGGGAGAACTACATCGCGATCAACGCCGAATATTTCAAGAAAGAGAAAGTGTGAAGCGGATTCTCACAGCCTGCGCCGCGTCAGCGGTGTTGGCGCTCTGCTTTGCTTCGCACGCGGTCGCGCAAGATCAGACGAATCCGATGCCCACGGACACGCCTGCATCGTCCTTCATGCCTCTCTCCACCCCTGCCCCGAACGTCGGTCCGCCGACCTCGGTCGACGACGTCCTCGCGCAGTCGTCGGAGTACGACAACAAGCCGGTGCAAGCAGTTGGAACGGCTCAGAACGTGCGAACCGACGACACGCCGCGAGGTCCGGTGTTGCAGTTCGATCTCTGTGGCCATCATTGCATACACGTCCTCGACGCGAGCAATCCGCAGGTGGCCGACGATGCGACCGTGACGATCAGCGGCACCTTCCACAAGCATTTCGAGCACGGCCGCTTTTCGCAAAACGACATCATTCTCGTCATTCCCGAGGGCGCACCGGCCGACGACAGCGGCGCGTGGCGCCGTCAGTTGGAGCGGCGCTGGCCGCCGACTCCTAGCCCCAGGTAACGGCGAAAGTCGTCTGGGGCTGCGCGACGACGACGTCTGCGCGCTCGAGAAGCTCGGGTGACGCAGCGGTCGTCGGCACCGCAAGGATGCTTTTGATCGGGCGCGGCTGGCTCCCGTAGCGAACGTCCAGTGTCCGCGTGAAGACGCGTTCGGGCGGCGCCGTTCCCAACTCGCCGCGCAGTGGGACGAAGAGACAGTGCACTACGCCGACGCTTCGCAGCTCGTCACCGTAGCGCGTGAATCCGACTGCGTATTCTCCACCGGCTCCGATGTCGAGCGGAACGATGATTCGACCGCCGTCCCGAAGCTGTTGCCACCATGCGCGCGCGACGTCGTTGGCGCGCGCGGAGACGATCACGCGATCGAATGGCGCTTCGCCAGGAACTTCTTCGCGGCCGTCACCAAGGACGACGCGCACGTTGTCGTAACCGCACGCAGCGAGCGCCTCTCTCGCGTGCTCCGATAGGTCGCTCTCCACTTCGACGGTGACGACTTGAGCGCTCGTGCCGGCGATCTCCGCGATGAGCGCTGCGTTGTAGCCGCTTCCGGTTCCAATTTCGAGGACGCGGTGGCCGGGCTCGATCTCGGCCAGCTCGAGCATGCGCGCAAGCATGCTCGGCTGCGAGATGGAGGCGAGTGTCTCGCCTCCGTCACTCTTGATTGAGATCGCGCGATCGGCGTACGCCTCTTCCAGCGTAACCCCCGGAACGAATCGGTGGCGCGGAACGGCTTCGAAAGCGCGAGCGACGTCCGGACGGCGCAGAGACCCCTCGTGCCGCATTTGCGCGACGAGCGCTTCCCGAAACCGGTCGTCTTCCACGGCGCTGGCTTCGCCGGTGTCGTACGAGGGCCTCGGTACTATGCATGCGAAAGCACGAAACTATGGGCGATGAATGGCTTCATTACGGATTCGGCGTGGCCGCATGGGTCATCTTCGCGATCATTCTGATCGTCACGTACGTCGCGACGCGCGGCGAGAAGAAGCAGCCGCAAAGGGTTGGACAGACGTTTGCTTGTGCGGGCTGCGGAAGGCGCGGCGCGAACGATCAGATGACGCTCGTGCGTCACGATGGCGCAGAAGCCTGGTACTGCCGGGAGTGCGCGCCCTAAGCTTCTTGCGTGTAACCCTTCAATAGGTCGTGCATTCGGCCGGCCATCTTCAGTGCATCGTCCCAGTGACGTTGCCACATATTGCGCCCGAATATGAGGCCCACGCATCCCGCTTGCATCGCGATATGGGCCTTGTGGATCGTATCCTCGTCGCCGAGCTTGCTTCCGCCCGAGACGAGCACGAGACATCGCCCAGCCGAGCGCACGACACGTTGTAGGGATTCGAGCTCGCTCGGGTCGAGCGTATCGTAGGGCTTGGGCATCTGCGACGCCGTGGCCGCGTTGAACTTCGGCTGATTCAACTTGATGACGTTTGCGCCGACTTCGAGCGCGACGCGGGCGGCATAATCGACCGCGTAGAGCGAGTCTTGTCCACCTTTCGCCTTGATTGCAGAGCCGCGAGGATAGGCCCAAATGATGAGCGGCATTCCGTAGCGGTCGCAGTCGCGCCGGACGTCGTTGCACTGGAGAATGTCGGCATCTTGCGCGGGGCTTCCGACGTAGAGCGTGTATCCAACGGCGTCCGCGCCGAGCCGCACCGCGTCTTCGACCGACGACGTCAGCGGACTCAGTGGTTCGTCGTCAGGAGGAACGTTCGTCTTGCCGTTCACTTTTAGGACGAGCGGCACCTTACCGGCATACGGCGCGTGGTATCGCTCGGCCAAGCCGATGTGGAGCGCGATGGCGGAGAAGTTTCCTTCGACGGCGAGCCGGTAGATCCAATCGGTGTCGACGGCTGCGGGGTTGTCGAAGAAATCGACGGGACCGTGCTCCAAGCCTTGGTCGATCGGCAAGATCATCAGCGTTCCGTTCGCAGGGCCGTGCTCGAAGAGCAAACGGTGGAGACGCGCGCGCTTTCCTGGCGAGAGGCGCATATCGTCTAGCGTTGGACGGCGTACGGCTGCAATCACGCGAGGGCGCTTCGGCGCAGCGCGTTGAGGGTCCCTCGGGTTCGGGCGAGAAGGGCCGCCCCATGGAGATACGGGTTGGATTCGTCGGCCTTGGAGCGATGGGCGAACCGATGGTGCGCACGCTTTGTCGTGCCGGATTTAGCGTCACGGCGTGCGCGCATCGGCGCCGCGACGCGCTCGACCGGCTCCAAGGCGTCGGCGTCGCGGCAGTTGACGATCCAGCGTCGGTCGCTCGCGCGAGCGACGTCGTCGTTATCTCCGTTCCGGATGCGCCTCAGGTCGAGGAGACGCTCTTTGCGGAGCGTGGCATCGCGGAAGGCACGCGCGGCGGCACGTGCGTCGTCGACATGTCGACGATCTCGCCGATCGCCTCGCGACGCTTTGCCGAGCGCTTGCGCGCAGCGGACGTCGGCTTCGTCGACGCTCCGGTTAGCGGCGGTCCTCCGCGCGCCGAGGCCGGAACCTTGACGATCATGGTTGGTGGCGAGCCTGAGGACGTGCGGCGGGTGGACCCGGTGCTCCGAGCGCTCGGCACGCCGACCCATCTCGGGCCTGTCGGCATGGGAGAGACGGTGAAGCTCGCGAATCAAGCGATCATCGCGAACGTCATGCTGGGGAACGTCGAAGCACTCGTCTTGGCAGAGCGCCTGGGAGCAAACCGCGACGCGGTGCGTCAGGTACTTGCGTCCGCGACGGCTTCCAACTATCTTTTGGAGCAGTGGCTGCCGAAGACGTGGTTTGCGGGGACGTTCCAAGGCGGCTTTTCGCTCGACCTGCTGCGCAAGGACCTTGCGGCAGCGCTCGAATCGGCTCGCGCGCTGGGCATTCCGATGCCTGCGACGGGGCTCGCGTACCAACTCTACACGTGCGCTTCGGCGGAGGGAGACGGCGCGTTGGACTACAGCGCGATCGTTAGACGATATGAGCGAGACGATTCTGACTCACACTCGCGGCACGGTTCCTAACACCACGAATCGGAGGACTCCGAACATCGAAGCCGCTCCGAAACTGCGAGCCGAGAACCTCGACGTGTCTTACGGTTCCGTGCGCGCCATCTGCAATGCGTCGCTCGACATTGCGAACAATCACGTAACGGCGCTCATCGGGCCATCGGGCTGCGGAAAGTCGACGTTCATTCGCGCTCTGAACCGCATGCACGATCTGACGCCGGG
>JASHPC010000015.1 GCA_030038335.1 Vulcanimicrobiota bacterium | reverse complement strand
CACAGTTCTGTGATGCTCTGCGCGAGCGGTTGGTCTGCCGCTAAGATCTCGGAGACTTGCTTGATGAGCTCCCCAACGTCGATGCGCTTCGCGGCAGGCGAAGACGGAGGAGCCACAATGGGTTCCGGCATTGAGCCTATTCTACGGCCCGCCGAACGAGAAAGCGCTCGGATTCGTTGAACATTGCTCTAAGATTCTGTAAAGAACTGGGGAACGATAGGTCCTATGGTGACGGAAACGACCAAATGCGCGCATCAGCCCTGTCTTTGTACGGTCGAGGCGAGCTTCGAGGAAGAAGACGTGGAAGAGTCAGAGCGGCGGTTCTGCAGCGGCTATTGTTACCGCGCGAGCGATCGTGAGGAAGAGGAATCATGCGCGTGCGGACATCCGCCCTGCGATACGCCGTAGGCTCGGGCAGCCTCGTCGAGGGCGAACGGCTTCGTGCGTCAAAAATGCGATGCCGTGATGTGGCGTACCGCGGCTGTCGTGCTTGCTTGTGCACTACTCCTAGGTAGCGCACCTCGACCTCTCAGCGTCTTGGCTGTGAGCGCGTCGATCGACGTGCAACGTGACGGCGTCGCGATTCCCGCGAGCTACGTACCATTCCTCGAACGGGGCGACACGATCGAAATCTCTTTTCCAAAAGGAATTCAGTTCAGCCGCAATCCGCGGTGGCATCTCGTCGTCGCGGACCTGTATAAGGACTATCTGCAGCATCCACCGTCGTTCGTCATTCGCGACGCCGACCTCAGCAAATCAAAGCCTGGATACGTCTGGAGAGTGCCGTATGACGGCAGCGGATATCCCGTCGTGTTTCTCGTTCCCGAAAATGGCAATAGATACGGACACGGAGTTCCCGATGCGCGCGACGCGATCGCTGACATGGCAAATCGCGCGCTCCTGTTGAGAACAGCGTCGATTTCGGCACACGCCGCGGAGAAGCAAACGCTCCTGACGTCGTTCTTGTCATCCATGGCAAAGATCCAGGGCACCGATTCTGCCGATGGCAGAGCGCGCGTCGTTTCCGGTGCGCAAGCGCTCTTCGGCACCGATCTTGGGAGCGCGCCGTGCTTTGCCTCCGACGCTTCGCAAAGCACGCAGTACGCATGCGCCGCCGGCGCGGTCACGACGGGTTACGAGAGCGCTCCGCACGTAGACGTCGCCGCGGTGCTTGGAAGCCAGTTGTCCGTAAGTGCGGCGACCTACGGCGTGCTGATCGGAGCGCTCTACCAACTCTTAGCGCGACGGCGCGTGTACGCTCACTATACCTTCGTTCCGGGGGCAATTCGCGCCGGGTCTCCGTCGACGGATATCTACGTCTCGCAGCAGCTCGACTACGACCCGTCGTCAGTGCGACCCTCGACGATCGTCTACTTTCGCGTCGTCGGAAAGAAGAGGGCTGACGCTGGATACAAAGCGTCGCCGCCCGCGACGGCGTGTCTCGCAAACGGTGTCGTCGACGAGGTCGCGCCGTTTTCCGGCTCGCCGCTCTACTTCCGTTCCCACGAACTGCTCGTCGACGCCGGCGCGACGACGTTCGACGTTCCGACGACATACGATCCGATAGCGGGATACCGCGCGTCGTTATCACCCTCGCAGATAGCAGCGCTTGCGCGTGGAGGTTCTGCCCGAATAGAGAGCGTCTGGGGATTTAACCGCTTCGATTCACCCGCGTTTCGTATCGTCGAGCCGCGCCCGGCGACGTGGCACCTGCAATCATCTCAAATGCCGAGCGTCGTCACGGGAACGTCGCGTGCGACGTTGACATTCACCGACGCAACCGCCGGCATGGGTCCCTGCGTCGACTCGGTCTCGATCGTCGACGGGCTTGGCAGAAGCGTTCCGGTTTCCGCGATCGACCGCAAAGACGACGCCGTTACGGTAACGTTGAATGCAAAGGATGCGATCGGCCCCGGCGGCGTCGCGACGATTGCGAGCGCGGGCGGGTTGAAGAGCGCCGTCGATTTTCCGGTCTTCCCAGCGCTTCCGTCGGTAACGAGCGCGATTGCGTACCTCCCGAAGGGCGTGCTCGTGCTGCGGGGCAGCAACTTGAAGTACATCGGCACGGTCGATCTCGAGAGCACGGGGATCGTCTTTGGCTCAGGTTCTCCCGAGCCCGACGGGTCCTGGGAGTTCACTGCGACGAAGCCAGCGCCGTACGAGGCCGGCTGGGAGCACGAAACCATGCTCATTTCCTTCACGTTGCAACCGCCCGATCCGAGAACCGGCGATTTACAGGTCGACGTCGAGTACGCGCCGCCCGCCGGCCGCGGAGGCTAGCGAAGAGAGGAGCCGCGCTCGCAGCAGCAAACCCGACTGCGAGATGCGTCCTTCGCTTCTTCGGTATGTCGCATTTGGCATGCTCGCTGCAGCGAGTTTGGCGACTGGAGCCCGCGCGCAAAGCGCTCCACGCTGCGATACCATCGCGCAAAGCGCACGGAAATGCCTCGCCCACACGCATCACTTCATGCTGGAGACGGGCTACTACCAGAACGCGTCCAGAGTCGGCGAGACGAACATCGCGGCATACCCGCAGGCGCGCGTCGATTACGGCGTGGCTCAAAACGTCGAGGTATTCTACGACGTTCCCAACGAGATCGCGGAATCCGTGCGAAGCGTTCCGTCGTATACGATGACCGGCGGCGGATTCGGAATGAGTTACGAAACTATCCCATCGCACGGTCTGCAGTATAGTCTGTCGGGACAGATCTCTCCGCCGTCGGCGGCGCTTTCAAATCCGCAGCTTCTGCCGGACGCCAGCGTTAACGCAGCCGCTGCGTGGTCGGGAAGCGACGCGCTTCACTACGGCATCTACGTTGGAACGTTCGCATTCAGTCAGCACGGAAGGCACGGGCGCCACTCTTCCCCCGAAACCGGCCTTTTCGCAACGCAGGCGCTCGACGCAAAGACGCTGCTGACGAGCGCGCTCAACGTTCAATCGCGCTCCTTTCTCGGCGCCAGTGCCCAGACGAGCGGAATGGTTGGCGTTCAGCGCACGCTGTCGGAGGCGCTGATGTTCAACGTCAACGTAGGAAACACGTTTAACGCGGCAGCGCGGAGCAAACCGCACTACCTCGGCTTTGGACTGACGGTGCGTTGACCCGGTGAAACGTGCCGTGATGCTCGTGGGGCTGCTTCTCTGCACCGCAGCATTCGCGCAAGCGGCGTCACCGATCGTCGGCGTGTGGTCCATGACCGTGCGCGACTCGTACGGCAGGGCCTTCGCGGTCGTGTTCGACGAGTTCGATCCGAACGGCAGAGTCGTGATTCGCTTCGTTACCCGCGCGGGGACGGAGACGTACTATGGTAGGTATCGGATGATCGGCGCGTCGAGCGTCGAGTCCGTCATTACGGATTACGAGCCCAAACAGTTGTGCACGCTCGTGTGCTCGCCGGTGAAACCCGTCATGCCCATCGGGAAGGCCGGAACGTCGCCGGTGCGATTCGTCGGTTCTTACGTCATGTATCTTGGAGTCGATCGTTACAATCGTCAACGCTAACGGAGGTTTGGAAGTAATGGAACGCACAAGACTCGTACGTCTTGCGGCCGCAACGCTCGTCATCGGACTTTCGACACTTGTGCCGCTCGCGAGCGGCGCGGCGCAGCAGCAAGGTCACCCGCAACACCCATCGCAGGGAAGTCATCCGGCCCCACAAGGCGGTCATCCCGCGGCTCCGCAGCATGCATCGTTCGGGAACTGGCATGCCTCGGGTTCGCGTCCCGCTCCTATCTCGCATGCTCCCGCGCGACCCCCCGCGTCGACGGCGCACGTCGGGCCGAACGGAACGTATCACGGCACGGCGCGGTACCGTGGAACGACGCACTACTCGAGCGGACGAACCGTCAACGTCACGTACGTGAGAAACGCGGGCGCTTATCCGGGCGCAACGTGGGTCTTCAGCAACCAAGGGCGCTGGTACAACGGCTACTGGCACAACTACTGGAGCGGAGCGTCATGGGTCTGGTTTCAAGGCTTTTACGGCTTCTGGTTCCCGCTTGACGGCGCGACGGTCTTCGTATACGAGGTCGCTCCGGGAGTCTGCCAATACTGGGACGGTGCCGAGTGGGTGGCCTATTACGATCCGACGACGGGCTACTATTGCCCGTACTAAAACAGGAGCCCGCGAGCCTTGCTTCATACCTTAGGGCAAGCGTCCCCCCAAAGGGCGTGAAGGAGGTTTCCCTTATGACTCGATTTAGAGGCGCCATCGGCGCGCTCGCCTTCGTCTTTGCCTCCGCCGCGGTTGCATACGCGGCGGGCATGACGCCGCAACAAACAGTGCGCGCTTTCGTCGGTACGTGGACCTGCGTTGAGCACGACTCGCACCACAAGACGTGGCGCGAGACCGACCACGACACGATGTTCGGGTCGTGGGTTCGCATGGACTCGATGTACCCCGCGCAGAACGGTGAAGCGGCCGCGACGGGCATCGGCTTCTTCGGATACGACGCCAAGCACCATCGCTGGGTCGTCGGCAATTTCGACACGAGCGGCGGTTACAGCATCAACGTCAGCACCTCGCCTTCATTCAATAACTCGCATTGGGTCGACGGATACCCGACCGGCGGCGGAACGGCAACGGTCATGATGCCGAATGCGACGCATTACACCATCGACTCCAGCGGGAGCAAAGGCACTTCCCATACGGTTTGCACGAAAAGCTAGAAAAGCATCGCGCCGATCGGCAGAAAGCCCGCCTCAGGCGGGCTTTCGTCTTCCTTTCCTTTACTGCGTTACCGATGGTTCGAGATACTCCGCAACCAGGCGTCGCTTCGCAGTCTCGTCCGGAATGATTGAATCGCCTTCTCCGGGTAGATCGACGTCGGAGACGTACGGCACTTGTGTCGTGTGAATCGCACCCGGCGCGAGCTTGCGAAACGCGTACGCGATGCTGAACTCTTCTCGTGACGTCATGTTCGTCGTTACGTCTTTGTTGATTGCCGCCACGAGCCGGCCGATCGAGAAGACGTTCAGGCCGTTCTTGTGCAGCTGCGCGACGATCGCGCGTACGACGTCCTGCTGGCGCATGATCCGGCACGGATCGCTGCAGAAGTCGTGTCGAAAACGCGAGTATCCAACCGCCTGCGCTCCGTCGAGGTGATGAAAGCCTTCGGTTAGATGGACGTGGAGGTGACCCCACGTATCGTCGTAATCGATTGTTCCTCCCGTGCAATCGGTATGGGAGAGAAGACACGTCGAGTTCTTGACGTACACGTCGACACCGCCAAGCGCGTTGATGAGGTCTTTCATCGTGTCGATCCGCAACACGACGTACCGGTCGAAGCCCGGGATGCCGAGCCACTGGGAGACGACGCTTTCAGCCTCCGTAACTCCGCCTTCTGACTGCGCTGCGTTGATCTTCGCCTGCTGGCCGCCCGGTAGCGTTGCGACCATGTCGCGCGGGACGGAGAGCTCGTAAATGCGATGGTGCACGAAGTCGAGACGAATCGCCATGATGATGTCACTGCGCGAATGCGCGGACGTCTCGACGTCGTTGTCGGTGTAATCGTAGTCGAGCCCTTCGACGAGCACGAGAATCGACGGTCTGCCGAAGAGCGCTTGAGGCGACGGAATCGCGGCTTGCGCGATGGCCGAGAGCGGACTTCGGCGCGCCATCAGGGAGAAAGCGCCGAATCCCACGGCAAATGCAACGAAGAATGCGAGCGTGACGTGCCACGCCCGTAGTGGGTTTTTCATGATGGGTTCCTGCTGGGCGAGAGTGATCACTACGCGCGCTAGGCGCGCAAGACTTACGAGACCAGCAGGGGCGGCGGGCGGACCGTCGGACGTACTAGAAGCGGTGCGAAGACGTGCGCGAGTTCGGGGACGCGAGGACGCGCAAACCTTACGTGCGCGACGCCGAGTTGAACGAAGCTCGCGACAATTGCGCGTACGGCGGCGACAACGCGTCGTGCCAACGCCGCGAACACGCGAGAGAGCAGGAGCGAAACGATGACGCAGCCGGCAAAGTGCATCGCTAAGCTGAGGAACGCCGGCCCGCCGAGCCAGATCGTCCCGCCGAGGTAGTGACCGAGAACGATGCGCTGCTCTGCGGTCTCCATCGCAAAGAGCACGGCGATCTGGAGCGCGTAGATTCGCCCGAGGAGCGAATGGACGCACAACCCGTCGAGTTCGCGCGCAGGCCGCTCGAACCAGTGCGAGACGGTTGCCGAGAAGCCGAGTGCGCGCGCAACGGAGAGCGTGAGGAATGCAATCGAGAAGACGGCGCCGACGCAGAGCGCCGGCAGCACGTCGGCATTGCTATGATCGGTAAACTGACCTGCGCCAAAAAGTCCGCAGTTGGAGAGGCGTTCGACGATGGGATCGACCGTCGCAGCCGCGATGACGGCTGCAGCAACGGCGAATGTCCATTGCCATCGACTCATGCGCTCCGCTTCCGTCCAGCTCTCACGGCGCCCTTCTCAAGACGCGGCCGCCGTTGGTTCTTCGTTTCAAGTCTCTTTTACGCAGTTTTTACGAGCGGCACGGCGGTTGCTCTCTCGTCGAGCCATTGGCACACCGATACCATCCGATTGCTCGTTCCGGCAGTGACCTCCGCTACGACGTCATTCTTTCCGTTTTCGATGGCCGTCGAGGACGTGGTCGTCCGCAACGGCAGGCGCATGTTCGTTCCAGCCGGCGAGACGCCGAACTCGGTCGCCGCTAGCGCCGTGTTTTCGCAACGATCCGGATACGTCGAGCCATTTTCGCAGCGGACCGTGCAAGTGCTGCTCACGGTGCCGGACGGGACGAAGGTGCGCGGCGTCGTGATTCTCTTTCGTGGCCGGCACGTTGCAACGCAGAGCGGCGTCACACTCAATGCGTCCCTCGGTTCGCTCGTGACGTTTACGCTTTCGGGCGATGCCGCACTGGCGGCGGAGCCGGTTCGGGTTCGCGCTGGAACCGCAAGCGAGAACCTGCAGATCGCGGACGCGCTCGCGAACGTCGGGACCGAACCCGTCGTGGTCTCACCATGACGACGGAATACGGCGGAACGCTTCGGCCAGGGCGGTACCGCGCGATCTGCACGTTCACGTACGCGGGGAAAGCGATAACGCGCTCTACGAACTTTACGGCGCGATAGGTCGTTATCCGCCGGCGATCGCGCCGATGATGAGGTACGGTTCATCGCCCCTTTGCACGGCGTCCGGCAGTGGCGCGTCGGGCGACTCGTGCGACAGGTCTTGCTTGCACGCAAAGAATCGCACGAAGGCTCGGCGCCTTCTCGTCTTCGCGTCGCGAATCGTGCCGCGAAGTGCCGGATACGTGCTTTCGACGGCGTCGAGAACGCGCGCCTGAGTCAACGGCGGTGAGATGCGCACGCGTATCTCGCCGTCAATGCGCGCCAATGCGCGCAGGTGCGCAGGGAGGACGACGC